>JALYLK010000274.1 GCA_030774275.1 Actinomycetota bacterium | reverse complement strand
CTTCCGGCGAGCACTTCGACGGAGGCGAGGTCGGCGTCTACGAGGTGCGGGACGGAAGGATTGTTCGATCGCCGATGTTCCACGCCGACACCGCGGCCGTCATCGAGTTCCTTAGCCGGCCGCCCCGGGGGGAAGCTCCTTCCGACCGGCGACCGGAGCTGATCCGCATGGCCGCTGAAGCGGACGTCGTCTATCAGGTGACCGGGCTGTGCGTGCGCGACCCGGCGAACTTTCCGGATGTACACCGCGCAGGCGCCCGGCGCGCGGAAAAGCACGGCGGCGAGCTCGTCGGCAACTCCTACGAGTCGCTCGAGGTCGTGGAAGGCGGCTGGGCGCCAGCGAGGCTCCGCTTCCGGCAACAGCCGCCCGAGGCCCTGTACTCCCAGGCGTGCGCCATTACTTTCGACCAGTCTCACCGGCTGTTCGAGCCGTAAGATCGAGGGCATCCTTCGCTCGGGCATGCGGAACCGGCCCACCGGGCTTGCGCCCCATGACTCGGGATGACGCAACCGAGCGCCGTCGAACAAAGCTTCCAAACAGCGGGTCCGTAACCTTTCGGCGTATGTCCGTGAAAGAAGGCGCACGCTTGCGACGGCAACTGGTTGCCGAGCTGGCGGGGCGCGGCCTGGTTCAGGACGAGCGCGTCGAGCGGGCGCTCTTGGCCGTGCCGCGGGAGATCTTCGTGACCGAGTTCGCGGCGCAGCGCGGGCTTGAGGCTGTCTACCGCGACGAGGCGATCATGACGAAACACGACGCCCGCGGCGTGCCGGTCAGCTCATCGTCACAGCCGGCGATCATGGCATCGATGCTCGAGCGCCTCGACCTGCGCGAGGGACAACGCGTGCTCGAGATCGGCGCCGGCACCGGCTACAACTCGGCTCTGATCGCGGAGATCGTCGGGCCAGGGGGCCGCGTCATCTCCGTCGAGCTTGATCCGGAGCTTGCCGAGCGCAGCCGGTCGGTGTTACGGCAGGCGGGCTATCGCGTTCAGGTCGTCGTCGGCGACGGACGCGACGGTTGGGCGGCGGAGGCCCCCTACGACCGCATCATCGTTACTGCCAGCGCCTCGGAGATACCGCACACCTGGCTTGAGCAGACGGTGGAAGGCGGCCGCATCGAGGTACCGCTCCGTCTGCGCAACTCGCTGTTCGGACAGGCAATCCCGACGCTCGAACGGCGAGGAAGCGAGCTTCGCTCGATCTCCATCCTCTGCGGCGGCTTCATGCCTCTTCGGGAAAACGCGGCGGATGCGGGCGTGCGGCCACCCACGCTGAGCGCGTGCGAGATCCTCGATCCTGAGGAATCCGCGCTCTTCGAGCTGATGGGAGACGCGCTCTTTCGCCTTCCGCGTACAGCCCGCCGACGATTGCTTGCGCTCGCTCTCGGCGAGCCGAGAACCCGGCGACTCGGGCTCCGGGCGCCGACTTGGCCGCTGCTCCTCTATCTCGTCCTCACCGGGCCCGCAGAGCGTCTCGTCTTCAGCTCGCGGCTTCAGGTAGGCGTCATTGACCGGCGCGGCACAAGCCTCGCCCTGGTTGGCGGCATGAAGAAGACAGTCGATCGGATCGTTGCCTACGGCGCACGCGACAGCGAACACCTCCTGATCTCGCTGATCAAAGACTGGAAGGCACGAGGTCGGCCGACCGAGGATGACCTCGAGATCCGCGTCTCCTATCGAAACGAACACTCGAAGCTCCGCTATCTCTGGAAAGAGTCCGCCAGCGCTGACCTTCCATCGAGTCGTCTCTGAACGCGCACGGCCAGAGGTTCATCGCGGTGATCAGTCGGCGCTACCGCCTACCTCTGGTAATACGCGAGGCTGCCGATTGACCCCTGTGGGGTGCAAAAATCAGGGTTCCGCCTGGAAATTGAGAATTTCTCGAGTGCGGACCGAATATTTGCACCCCACAGGCAGCGTTGGTCACTTGTGTTGCTCGCCTGTTCGTGTTCGCGCTGACGATTCTCCGCGGCGGCTGCTGAGCGAGCGCGCCGGGTTGGTCTGATTGGGGTTGCGTTGCGCGCGGCGGCGTAGCACGACGCAGCAGCGGCCCGGCTCGATCTCGAGCGAGGGCGAGAAGTCGTTCGTGTCGAGTCCGGCCAGCAGCCCCTCTAGGAGGGAGAGGTTCATCGTGCAGACGACCCCGCGGTTCTGTTGGGCGAGCTCGTGGAAGGGGCAGTTGCGCAGCCGAGTCACGCCCTCGTCGTCCTCGTGGGGCTCGTAGCCGCGCTCGCGCAGGGCAGCCACGACCGCGCGTCGACGGGCTGGCACGGATGCGGCGCGACCCTTCTTGCGGGCCGTCCCCGCCTCGGCGCCGAGCGCGCGGGCGGCCTCGGCGAGAGCTTCGCGGGTAGAACCGTTTACGTCGCGCTCGGCCGCCGCGACGAGCAGCCGACCGGCGAGCAGGTAGTCGCGCGGCGGGATGCTAACGGTGAGCTCGCGCGGGGCGCGCGCATAGAGCTTGGCCGGGCGTCCGCCGCCCTGGCCGCGTCGTTTGCCGAGCCGCTCGTAGGTGACGGTGAGGAGCTCGTGCTCGGCCAGTTTGTCCAGGTGGTAGGCGGCCAGGGTACGGCCGATCCTGGCCGCGGCTGCGGCCTCGTCGCGCCCGACCGGTCGGTCCTGGCCCGCGACGTACTCGTAGAGACCGCGACGGACTGGGTCGTCGAGGTTACTCAGAGCCGCTAAGTCGTTCTGGAGGTCGCGGTTCGAGTTCACAGGGCAATTCTAACAACAATCCTAT
>JALYLK010000273.1 GCA_030774275.1 Actinomycetota bacterium | reverse complement strand
TGCGGCTTGAATTGTGTGAGCCGTGGCAATGTTGCCGGGGCTCTGTGAGGCGATCGATGCCCGTCCCTACATGGAGGGTCACGGCTCGCGTGTCAGTGAGCTTGCGGAGGCGATTGCCCTTCGGCTCGGCTGGGGAGCGGGCCGCATTCGCCGCTTGCGAATCGGCGCCCTGCTGCACGACGTCGGCAAGCTCGCCGTCGCCGACACGATCTGGCGCAAGGCTGAGCGGCTCACCGATTCCGAATATGCAGAGATCCGGCGGCATCCCGCCGCGGGAATGCGAATCCTCGCGCGGCAACCCGATTTCCGCTTCGCGATTCCCCAGGTGCTCTACCACCACGAGCAGTGGGACGGTGGCGGCTATCCCTCTGGTCGCAGCGGCAACTCGATCCCGCTCGAGGCACGCGTGCTCGGCGTCGCCGACGCCTTCGACGCGATGACGTCGCCACGGCCCTACGGGCCTCCGCTGCCGGAGAGCGAAGCGCTCGCCGAGATCGACCGCTGCGCCGGCACGCAGTTCGACCCTGTCGTCGCCGGCGTCTTCATCGAGCTCAGGCGCTCGGGCGGCTCGCGGCTAATCGCCGCGGGCGGCCAGCGATGACCACGTCGCCGCCGGCGCCCGCGCCGTCGCCGTCGCCGGGACCAAGTAACAGTCTGTTACAAGGATATTTGCGGGTGCACACCTAGCCGCGCTCGAGGTCTGCAGCCGTTTGAACAAGTGACAGTCTGTTACTAAGTTCGCTCGTTAGCGCCATCTGCAAACTTTGCCGGACCCGTCCCGGCCGGATCCGGCGATAAAAGCCTGCGGTCAATGTGTCGTAGCCGGCGCTTGCCGGCGGAGCCGGGCTTCGCCCGGCGGGAGCCGCGGAAGCGGTGGCCCGGTCGCGACGAAAAAGAAGGTGGCTCGCGGCGGAAACATGGTTCCCCTGCGCTTTAGAGGGCTGCCCAGACCTCCAGCTTCTGCCGGGTGCGCCGGATCACCTCGTCGGTGAACTCGCGCGTTCCGGCGTAGCCTCCGAGGTCGGCGGTGCGGACGCCGTCGGCGACCGTTTCGAGCGACGCCTCCCGGATTGCGCGGCCGGCCTGCTGAGCCTGCTCGTCGCCGTAGCCGAGGAGCGCTGCGCCGGCGAGGATCATCGCCATCGGGTTGGCCACGTCCTTGCCGCGGAGCGAAGGAGCTGTGCCGTGCGCAGCCTCGGCCATCACCGTCCGTGGCATCAGGCTCTCGTCCAGGGCGATCACCAGCGACTCCGAACCGGCGATCGATCCGAAGAGCGGGAGCACGAGGTCAGAGAGGATGTCGCCGTCACGGTTCAGCGAGGGGATCACGAGCGGGTCACCGCTCGTCGACAGCAAGAGCGCGAACGTCGCGTCGATTAACTGGGGCTCGTAAGCCACTTCCGCGTGCCGCTCCGCCGCCGCGTCCATCTCCTCTTTCAGCATTCCCTCGTAGACCGGGCTGACCGTGTACTTCGGCCCGCCGAAGACCTTCGCGCCGGTGCGCTCGGCAAGCTGGAACGCGAACTCGGCGACGGCGCGGCAGACCGAGCGCTCGATCCGCTCGGTGCGGAACGCGGCTTCATCGTCACCTTCGCCCTCGCGCCACTCCTTCGCCCCGTAGGCGCCGCCGACGGCCATCCGGACGATCGAGATCGGCGCGTGAACACCTCCGAGTGGCGCGACGCCGGGAATCCGCCGGCCAGTACGGACGATCACGCTGCCGCCGATCTCTTCACGCAGGATCCGGTTTGGAGAGCCGACGTCGCCGGCTCCTTCGGGCGTGATCGTGGCGGCTTTTAGCCCCAATCCGGCCTCCCTGAGCGCGGTGGCCGCCTCGTGAACGATTCCGTTGTTCGTCGCCCGCCGCGACTCCAGCGACAGCTCGAAGCGGGGGAACTCGAGCTCGATTCCTGTCACCTCCGGCGCGAGAACGCGCAAAGCCTCCTCGAGTAGCTCCTGCCCCGTTTCGTCGCCCTCGAGCACGACGATTCGCTTCGTGTCCATGGCGCCGGAGTGTAGTGGCGGAATGTCGTAGCACATGAAGCTTGAGCCGAGGTCCCCGGAATGGAGCTGTGCGGTTGTCAATCTCGGTTGGTTTCATGTCGAGTTCATTGCCGCATAGAATCGCTTTCGCTGTTCGACCAGTTCATCGATTCCGTGGCGAAAAGGAGGACGTTTCATGGCTCGCAAGACAGTGCTCGTCTGTGACAACTGCAGCAATGAAATCGACGAGGGCAAAGGCGCGTCGATGCGGATCAACTATTCGGATGCGCGCCGGGGCTCCAAGCAGGCCGATCTGTGCGACAACTGCGCCGGTGGGATGCCGGGTCATGCGACTGCGCGACGCGGGCGCCGGCCCAAGGCGGTCCTGGCGTAAACGCCCCGCCGACCATCATCTCGCTCTGACAAGAAAACAGTAAAAGACCGTCAGACGGCGGGTCTAGGATGGGCCGATGGCCCTGACGCTGCTGGCCGGACCCGCGAATGCGGGCAAAGTAGCCCTCCTGCTGGAGCGCTACCTGGCCACGCTCGAAGACGAGCCCTTCCTGATCGTGCCGAACCGGTCGGACGTCGACAGTGTCGAGCGGCAGCTCCTTCGCGCGACCGGTGCCTTGATGGCCGGCGAGATCGGCACCTTCGACGACCTCTTCGGGCGTCTGGCGCGAGCAGGCGGCGAACACCGGCCGGTCGCGACCGATGCGCAGCGGACTCTGATCGTGCGCGGCGTGATTGCCCGCGCGCGGCTGAACGGCTGGACGAGGTCGGCGCGTTCGTCCGGCTTTGCGGACGCCCTCTCGGCGACGCTCGGCGAGCTCGAGTCCGGGCTCGTGGAGCCCACGGAGCTGGAAGGAGATCTCGCCGGCCTGTACGCCGACTACCAGGCTGAGCTCGACAGCCTCGGGCTCTGGGACCGCGATCTCGAGCGCCGCGCAGCGGCCGAACGGCTTGCGAGCGAGCTGGGAGCGTGGGAGGGAAGGCCCGTTTTCGCGTACGGCTTCGAGGATTTGACCGGCGCGCAGTGGGCGCTGCTCGAGGCCCTCGCCGGCCGTGCCGAAGTGACCGTCTCTCTGCCGTACGAGCCTGGCCGCCCCGCCTTCGCGTCGCTCGAGCGAACGGCTGGCGATCTCTCGGAGCTCGCCGGGCCGCGGATCGAGGAGCTGCCCGCGCGCCCCGAGGTCCGGCCCCCGGCGCTGGCGCATCTGGAGCGAGCGCTCTTCTCGGCGACGGAGGCCGGCCAGGCACCGGAGATCGACGGCGCGATCCGCTTCTTCGAAGGCGCCGGCCGACGCGGGACGCTCGAGCGGGTGGCTGAAGAGCTGCTGGCGCTGATCCGCGGCGGCACTGCGCCCGAGCAGATCGCGCTCGTCTGTCCTCGCGTCGAGCGCTACCGCGCGCCGCTCGAAACCGCGCTCGGATCTCTCGGTGTCCCGTATGCGATCGAGGGACGGATCCGGTTCGAGCAGACCGAGTTCGGCCGTGCGCTGCTTTCGCTCCTGCGCTTCGCCTGGCAGGGCGGCGACCGCGGTGATCTCTACGGCTTCCTGCGCTCGCCGTACTCGGGTCTTGCGCGCGCGAGCGTCGACTGGGTCGAGGGGAGGCTTCGCGGCCGCGCCGTCGAGACCGGCGAGCGGACGGAAGAAGAGACGATGCGGCTCCGCGACGGCCACCCGCTGCCGCCGCTCGAGCTCGTCCGGAACGCGGAGACGCCCCTCGCCGCGACGGCGGATCTCGGGCGCTTCATGCTTCGCGCCGCCTACGGCCTCGACGCGCCGCCCGTCGGCGAACAGTCGCAGCAGGATCTTCGTGCCTTCGACGCGCTGTCGAGGCTTCGAGCCGAGCTCGAGGGGTGGCTTGCCCTCGGCGGCTCGCTGACCCCGGACGAGATCGTCAGCGTCCTGGAACGCGCCCCGGTGCGCGTCGGCGGTAGCCAGGGCGCAGCCAGTGGCCGAGTCGACGTCGTCGATCTTCTGCGCGCCCGGACGCGCCGCTACGAGGTCGCCTTCGTCCTCGGCCTCGAGGAGGGCTCGCTGCCACACCGCGGCGAGACGTCGCCGTTCCTGGATGAAGAGACCGCGCGCGACCTCGACGCCCGCCTACGGCGCTCGCGGCTCGCGAAGCCGGATCCAGTCGAGCGCGACCGCTACCTCTTCTACACGGCCTGCACGCGGCCGACCCGGCGGCTCTACCTCGTCCGCGAGGCGGCGAACGACGAAGGCGGACCGCGCGAGCCAAGCCCGTTCTGGGCCGAGATACGCGACCTGTTCACGGAGGACGAGGTCAGGCGCGCCACCACGCGCCGTCCCCTTTCGGCGCTCACCTGGCCGGTCGAGCAGGCCCCGACCGAACGTGAACGGCTGCGCGCGTTGGCCTCGCTCGTCCCGGTGGACGAGGACGAGGCGCTCGCGCTTGCCCAGGCAAACGGCTGGGAGCGGCAACTCGAGCGCGCGCTGCGAGCTTTCGATCGCCCGACGCGCTTAACGCACCCGCTTGTCCTCGAGCAGCTGCGGGCGAAGTCCAGCTTCGGGGTCACCGAGCTCGAGACGTTCGCCGACTGTTCCTCGATCTGGTTTGTCGATCGCCTGATCGGGCCGCGCACGATCGACCAGCAGGTCGACCCCCGCCTCCGCGGCCAGGTGGCCCACAACGCCCTGCACAAGTTCTTCGCGGGTCTTCCGAAGCGGCTCGGCGTCGAGAAGCTCGGGCCGGAGCAGCTCGACGAGGCGCTGGCCTTCCTCCGCGAGTGCCTCGGCGAGGCGATGGACGGCGTGCGGATGGAGCTGACCGACCTGCAAAGGCGGGAGCTGGAGCAAGGCCTGCTGCGCGATCTCGAGCAGTTCCTACGCGACGAGGCCTCTTCCGAGCTCCAGCTCGTGCCTCGCCGGTTCGAGGTCTCCTTCGGCTCCGAGCGCTCGCCGCAGGAGCTCCAGCGCGGGCTCGATCTCGGCACCTTCACGCTCTCGGGAAAGATCGACCGGATCGACCTCGATCCCTTCAGCGCACGCGGGATCGTCCAGGACTACAAGTCTGGGAAGACCGCGCACTCCGCGGCCCAGATCGAGTCCGAGCTGAAGCTGCAGATTCCGCTCTACATGCTCGTCCTACGCGACCTCGTGGGCGTCGAACCTCTGGGCGGGATCTACCGAGCACTCGCCGGCAAGCGCGACGCGCGCGGGCTGTTGCGTGCCGAGGCGAAGGAAGACGGTGTCCCCGGCTTCTCTCGCAATGACTATCTGGACGAGGAGGCGTTCTGGGGGCAGGTAGACCGGGCGCAGGACCTGGCGCGTGGTTTCGTCGAGCGGATCCGCGGCGGCGACGTGCAACACGATCCGAAGGGCGGAGATTGCCCGCCCTGGTGCGAGCTCTGGCGGATGTGCCGGGTGAAGAGGGCATGAGAGAGCCGAACTCCGAGCAGCGCGCGGCGATCGATTCGCGAGGGCACGTCTTCGTCTCGGCCGGCGCGGGTACGGGGAAGACGCTGGTCCTCGTCGAGCGGTTCGCAAACGCCGTCTGCGACGAAGGCCTCGACGTCGGATCCGTGCTCGTGATCACCTACACCGAGCGAGCGGCGGGAGAGCTCCGGGGACGGATCCGGCGCGCGCTGCTCGACCGCGGGCGACACGATCTTGCCCGCGAGCTGGACGGGGCCTGGATCTCGACGATTCACGGCTTCTGCTACCGGCTGCTGAAGACGTATCCGTTTGCGGCGGGGCTCGATCCGCGTTTCCGCGTGCTCGACGACAGCCAGGCACGCGTGCTCCGCGGCGAGGCGTTCGAGGAGGCGCTTGCCGCCTTCTGCGCGGGAGAAGATCCGCGCCGCCTGCGCCTGCTCGCGACCTACGGAGCCGGCGGGTTGCGGCGGATGCTGACCGGCGTCTACGAGACGCTGCGGGCGGCGGGCCGCCCGCTCGACCTACGCCTTGGCGACGCCCCGCCCGTGGCGAGCCGCGTCGAAGCCCTCCGGGAGGCAGCGCGCTCTCTCGTCGACGAGCAGGGACATGACGATCAGCGTGCCCAGGCGGCGCGGATGCTCGAGCTGCTCGAGCGCAACCGGACGGCGGAGGACCTGCTCGACCTCTCCGAGTTCGCGACGCGCGGCGGGCCGCGCGAGCGGTTCGCGAGCTACGAGGCCGCTCGCAAAGCGGTCGAGCAGGCGGCGCTCGACGAGCTGGCGACGCGCGACCGCAACCTGCTTCAGGAGCTCCTCGAGGGTTTTGCCGGCGCGTATAGCGCCGCGAAGGAGCGCGAGTCGGGCGTTGATTTCGAGGATCTGCAGCTGAACGCGCGCGACCTCTTGCGCGAGCACGAGGAGATCAAGCAACGCGAGGCGTGGCGCTTCCGCGCCGTGATGGTCGACGAGTTCCAGGACACCAACCGGCTCCAGTGCGACTTGATCGACTTGATTGCAGGGGACGAGCTGTTCTTCGTCGGGGACGAGTTCCAGTCGATCTACGGTTTCCGCCACGCCGACGTGAATGTTTTTCGGGAACGGCGTGACGAGGCCGACGTCGTCTTGCCGCTGACGCTGAATTACCGCTCCCGGCCGGAGGTTCTGGCGGCCGTCAACCACCTCTTCGGCTCCGATTTCGGCGACGAGTTCCAACCGCTCGCCGCCTCAGGCGACTTCCCCGATCCGGTCTTCGGGACGCCCGTCGAGCTGCTCGTCACCGACAAGGCGAGCTACGGCGGCACAGGCACGCACTGGCGGCGCGGCGAGGCGCACTCGGTCGCGCGGCGCGTCAAGGAGCTCGTCGAGAGCGGCGCGGCCAAGCCCGGCGAGATCGTCCTGTTGTTCGCGGCCGGCACCGACGCCGAGTGGTACGAGCAGGAGTTGCGCGAGCTGGGACTGCCGACCTACCGCACGACGGGCCGCGGGTACTTCGGGCAGCAGCAGGTCGCCGACCTGCTCGCCTATCTGCGGCTGCTGCACAACCGATACGACGACGAGGCGCTCGTCACGGTGCTCGCCTCGCCGCTGGTCGGCATCTCGAACGACGCGCTCGTTCTCCTTCGCCGCACGGCATCGAAGCGCCCGCTCTTCAAAGGGCTCGAGCGAGCGCTTCCGGAGGGGCTCGACCCTCGCGACGAGCGTCTCTTCCAGGCCTTCCGCCAGCGCTTCGACCGGCTTGTCGCGGCCTCACGGACGCTCTCGCTCGAGCGGCTCTGCGAGGAAATCGTTGCGGCTCACGATTACGACCTGGCGGTGCTGGCTCTCTGGGACGGGCGGCGCCGTTACGCGAACCTGCGCAAGCTCGCGCGGCTCGCCCGCTCCTACGAGGAGCTGCGCGGCGCCGACATCGAAGGCTTCGTCCGCTTCGTGCGCGAGCAGGACGAGGCCGGAGCGAAGGAGCTCGAGGCCGTCGCCGAGGAGGAGGACGCCGACGTCATTCGGCTTCTGACGATCCACGCCGCCAAGGGTCTCGAGTTCAAGGTGGTCGTCGTTGCCGATGCGGGCCGGGACCGCGCTGCGCCCGGAGCGGACGAGATTCTCGCGTTGCCCGATGGGCGCTTCGGCTTCCGCGTCGCCGATCCAGCGACCGGCACCCGAAGGCCAACAACCGCCTACGAAGAGGTGCGCGCGGCCAGCCGCGAGGAAGCTGAAGCCGAGCGGCGCCGGCTCTACTACGTCGCCATGACCCGCGCCGTCGACCGGCTGATCGTTGCCGGCTCGATCGATCCCGAGAAGGCCGCCGACGAGCGGACGCCGATCGGTTGGGTGCTTGGGAGGCTCGAGATTCCCGCGTTCGACGAGGCTGCGAACGGCCCGGTCGAGTTGGAGCGCGGCGGCGCACGGATCCTGCTGCGACTCGACCGCCACCGAGTCGAGCCAGAAGGCGAACTGCCTGCCGAAGCGATGGTGGAGGAGGAGGGGCAGCTGGCGCTCTTCGAGTCGAACGGCTCCGGCGGCCTGGCCATAGTGACCGCGCCGAAGCTGCCGCCCCTCGAGCCCCTGCCCAAGCCTCCGCTCCACCGCGTCCGCAGGCTCTCGTACAGCGCCCTTGCTCTCTACGAATCGTGCTCCTACCGCTATTACGCGGAGCGGGTCGCCGGCTTGCGGCCCGGGGAGGCGTCCGGCTCGGTGCCGGGGAAGGAGGGGCTGGCCGCGACCGAGATCGGCGACAGCGTTCACTTTCTTCTGGAGAGTCTCGACCTCGGCGACCCTCGGCCGCCTGAGCCGCAGGAGCTCTCCGAAGCCGTTCGGGCTCGTTACCCGGGGGCGACCGACGAGGAGCTCCAGCGGATCGCCGGGCTGGTGCGGGCGTACTGCGACTCGGAGCTGGCAAGGCGTATCGCAGCGCTCGAGGCCGCAGCGCCGGAGCGTCCGTTCGCCTTCGAGCACGACGGCGTTCTCCTGCACGGCCGGCTGGACGTCCTCCATCGAGCTGGATCGCGGGCCGTGGTGGTCGATTACAAGACGAACGTGCTCGAGGATGCGTCCCCAGAAGAGCTGATCGAGCGCGACTACCGGCTCCAGCGGCTCGTCTACGCGCTGGCGTGCTTCCGGGCCGGCGCCGACCAGGTCGAGGTCGTCTATCAGTTCCTCGAGCGCCCCGACCCGGCCGTGACCACGAGCTTCGACCGCTCGGAGCTGCCTGCCCTCGAAGCCGAGCTCTCGGAGGCGATCGCCCGGATCCAGGACGGCGTCTTCAAGCCGACCCCGACCGAGTTCATCTGTTCCGGCTGCCCCGCACTCGACGTCGTCTGCGCCGGTCCGCGTCTTCTGCAGCATCTCGACACCTCGATCCCGGTCGAGATCGCCGTCGGTTAGGTGCCGCGGAGCTACGTTCACGAGGCGCGCCGCCGCGTCGGCCCGAAGCGGGCGCGCATCGTGCCGATCATCGAGCGGCTCTCCGCCGAGTATCCGGACGCGAAGATTGCGCTGCGGTACCGAAGCGACCTCGAGCTGCTCGTCTCGGTGATGCTCTCGGCTCAGACGACCGATGTGAACGTGAACCGCGTCACCGAACGGCTGTTCCAGAAGTACAAGCGGCCGGAGGACTACCTCGCTGTTCCGCAGGAAGAGCTCGAGCGTGACATCTATGCGACCGGCTTCTACCGGCAGAAGGCCAAGGCGCTCCGCGGGACAATGGCGATGTTGTTGGAGGAGTTCGACGGCCAGGTGCCGCGGAGGCTCGAGGACCTCGTGCGCCTCCCGGGCGTCGCGCGCAAGACGGCGAACGTGGTTGCGGCCGAGCTCGGCAATCCGCAAGGGATCGTCGTCGACACCCACGTGCGCCGGCTCTCCCAGCGGTTGGGGCTGACGAAGCAGGAGGACCCGGTCAAGATCGAGCGCGACCTGCAGCGGCTCGTGCCGCGTGAGTCCTGGGGCCTCTTCCCGCACCTGCTGATCTGGCACGGTCGTCGCGTCTGCATCGCCCGCGCGCCCCGCTGCGAGGACTGCGTCGTCAACGACCTCTGCCCTTCGAGCCGGGTCTAGTTCAGCTTTCTCGTCGCGGCCGTCGCGGCACTTCTTTTGGGGACTGTCCCCACGAACTGCCCGCAACGGTCGGGTGTGGAAGAAGAGTCACACTTTCGTTGCACCTGCCATGGC
>JALYLK010000272.1 GCA_030774275.1 Actinomycetota bacterium | reverse complement strand
GAAGGACACGTCTCGAAGTGCGCTTTCACCTGATCGAGAGGTGGTCGCACACCAACCCGGACAAGTAACAGTCTGTTACTAAGTGCTGTTCGCGCTTCGCTCGGGGCCCGAGCTCTGCTCGTTAGCCGACGTAAATGGGGGTGTGCAGCGGAACCAACGGAAAGAGCTGCTCGACGTCGGGGATCGACATCCTGATGCAGCCGTGCGACGCGGCGGTGCCCAGCGACGAGATCTCATCGGTGCCGTGGATCCCGGCGCCATTGTAGAAGCCCAGCCACCTGGCCTTGATCGGGTCCTGGGGGCCCGGCGGAATCACTCGGCCGGCCAGGGCGCCCGCCCAGGAGCTGTTGGGAACGTGCCAGGACGGATTCACCTGCCGGTCGTTGATCTCGTAGAGGCCGGCGGGCGTCTCGAGGCCCTGGCGGCCGACGGCGATCGTGTAGGTACGCGCAAGCTGGAGGTTCTTCCAGAGCCTCAGCCTGAAATTGGCCCGGTCGATCGTGATGAACGTCTGGTACTTGTAGGCGAGACGCGCGCTGCTGACGTGGGGTCGCAGGACGCGAGTGGGGATCTCGACGACGCGACCCGGGGTCTGATCGCGAAAGGCGCGCAGGATCCGGACTGCGAGGAAGCGCTTTTGAACCGCGATCCCCTCATTTGAAGACGTCACGTTCAGCGCAAGCCCGTCCGGGTTGATCGTCGCGCTGACGGCGGGCTGGTCGATCTGGTTCGCAATGGATCCGATGAACGCGTAGAGCTTGTCGCGCGAGTGCGCGATCCGCAGCGGAACCGCGGCGCTCACCTTGTCGCCACTCAGATCGCGGACGGCACGTCCGATGAACGTTCCCTGACGGCTGCGGCGGAGCGCCTCGCGAACCATTCGGTCGACGCCGAGCTTCGCGTCGATATCCCCTGCTCGGACTGTCCAGCCGCGGGACTGCCACCGAACGATGGCGCCCCGAGCGAGCTTTGGACCGAGGCTGCGCTGGAGCACGTCGCGAGCCCGCGCGGCACTGAGCCCTCCGACGTCGACGGCGCCGGCCGTCACTCCGTGCGCGATCATGTCCGACCGCGACGAGTCGTAGGCGTAGAGGCCGCCCGCGCCCACCGCGAGGACGAGCAGGACCGCTGCAAACCCGATTATGAAGATACGCCTTTTCATCCGACTTCCCCGGTTCACTTCCCGCTTGCGAAAAGAGTTACGCGGGAAGGTAGCGTCTGCGTCCGCTGGCTGCTGGGCGATTCAGCTCACGAGCTCGGCGGGCACGAGGTCGAGCTCCCGCTCCGAGCCCTCGCGAAGGACGCGCGCGTGGACGCGTGAGCCGATAAGCTCGCCCACCATCAGCCGCTGGATATCGTCGACGCTCTCGACCGGCGTTCCGTTCAGCTCGACGATCAGGTCCTCCGGCCGCAGGCCTGCTTGGGCGGCTGGGCTACCGTCGACGACTTCGACCACCTCGACGCCGCTCGCTCGTCCCAGGCTACTTGCGACCCGTGGCGGCAGCGGTCTCGTACCGCCGGCGATGCCGAGATAGGCCCGGCGGAAGCGTCCCTCGGTCATCAGGGCGCCGACGATCGTCCGCGTGGCCTGGTTGATCGGCACCGCGAGACCGAGGCCGACACCCGCGACGGCGGTGTTGACGCCGATCACGCGGCCGCGCCCGTCCGCGAGCGCTCCTCCGGAGTTGCCGGGATTGAGGGCAGCGTCTGTCTGGATCACGTTGTCGACGACACGGCCGCCGCGAGTCGGCAGCGAGCGGCCGACGGCGGAGACGACCCCTGCGGTCACCGAGCCGGCAAAACCGTGCGGATTGCCGATCGCCACGACCAGCTGGCCGACGCGCAGGCGCTCTGCGTCGCCGAGCTCGGCGGCCCGGAGGTCGCGGGCATCGGCGCGAAGCAGCGCGAGGTCGGAGTGTGGATCGGAGCCGACGACCTCGAACCCGAGCTCGCGGCCATCGACGAAGGACGCGCGGCCACCGTCGGTTCGCTCGATCACATGCGCCGACGTGAGCATGAAGCCGTCCGGCGTGATCACGACGGCGCTCCCGCCGCCGTCGAGCCGGCGCCCTCCGCGCACGCGGCGAGAGACGCGCAGGTTCGCGACCGACGGAGTCAGCTTCTCGGCAACATCGATCACCGCGCGCGAGTAGGCGTCGAGCGGCTCGTCGTCGTCAGGTGGGTCGAAAATCGAGTTGATGAAGGTCAGCTCCGCCACTCCGGGCCAAGCTAGCAACGCGCTCTGGGCTCGCGGAGTCATTAGGCTCGCGCCATGGCCGAGGTGGAAACGTCGCGCGAGGGCGCGGTGCTCACCATCACGCTCAACCGCCCCGACGTCCTGAACGCTCTCAATGCGGCGACCCACAAGGCGCTTGCTGCGGCGCTGAAGGAGGCCCGGGCCGACGACGTCCGCGCCGTCGTGCTCACGGGCGCCGGCCGCGGTTTCTGCGTCGGTCAGGATTTGACCGAGTTCCGCGAGGACGCAGGTGACATCGGTACGCGCCTGCGCGGGAACTACCACCCGAACATCAAGGCGATCCGTGCGCTAGAGAAGCCGGTGATCGCTGCGGTCAACGGGGCCGCAGCCGGGGCCGGTCTCTCGCTCGTCTGCGCCTGCGACCTGAGGATCGCGTCCGATCAAGCGAGTTTCGTGCCGGCGTTCGTGAACATCGGCCTCGTCCCGGACTCGGGCGGCACGTTTTTCGTCACCCGCCTGGTCGGCCAGGCACGCGCGTTCGAATGGCTCTGCTCGGGCCGCCGCCTGACTGCCGCCGAGGCCCAGCAGTGGGGCGTCGTCTCCGAGGTCGTGCAGGCCGACGTGCTGACGACGCGCGCGGCAGAGCTCGCGCGCGAGCTCGCCGCGCTGCCGACGCGTGCCATCGGGATGACGAAGCGGCTCCTCGACCTGGCACCGACCGCGGGGCTCGATGAGCAGCTCGAATGGGAGGCACAACTCCAGACCGCGGCGACCCGAACGGAGGACTTCCGCGAGGGCGTCGCCGCATTCCTCGAGAAGCGGCCGCCGGACTTTCAGGGCCATTAGGATCGCCCTATGGAGCATGCGGAGCCGGTGACGGAGCACGTGCGGCATCCGATCCGGCTCGTCGTCACCGACGACCTGCAGCGGAACCGCGTGACCGTCTTCTTCCGCCTGATCCTTGCGATTCCACACCTGATCTGGGTGACCGTCTGGGGGATCGTCGCCGCGCTGGCGGCGATCGCCAACTGGTTCGCGACCCTCGTCAATGGACAGTCCCCCGAAGGCCTCCACAACTTCCTGGCTACGTACCTGCGCTATCAGACCCACGTCTATGCCTACGTCCTACTGCTCGCGGAGCCCTTTCCGGGGTTCGGGGGGAAGCCGGGATACCCGATCGACATCGAGATCGACCCGCCGCAGCCGCAAAACAGGTGGACGGTCGCCTTCCGGGTGATCCTCGCGATTCCCGCTTACATCGTCTCGGGGATCCTCGGCTATCTGAATCGCGCGCTCGCGGTCTTCAGCTGGTTCATCGCGCTGGCCATGGGCAGCGTCCCAGAAGGGCTGCGGAACTTCGCGGCCTT
>JALYLK010000271.1 GCA_030774275.1 Actinomycetota bacterium | reverse complement strand
CCGTCGGCGTGCAAATCAGGTCAGCAACGTCGCCCAACGAACGGTTGCAGCAGCTCTATCACCCCTGGACGAGCTATGGGATCGTGCCGCTGTTCGCGCTCGCGAACGCGGGCATCGCCGTCAACGGCAGCTTGCTGTCACGAGCCTTCACCTCGCCGATCACGCTCGGGATCCTGCTCGGCTACGTCGTTGGCAAGCCCGCGGGAGTTCTCGGGGGTTCCTGGTTGGTCACGCGGCTGAGCCGCGGGCGCCTGCGGCCGCCCGTCGGCTGGGCCGCAGTTGCGGGCGCCGGGACGATCGCCGGCGTCGGCTTCACCGTCGCGCTGCTGGTGGCAACCCTCGCATTCAACGGGCCACGGCTCGAGGAGGCGAAGGTCGGCATCCTCAGCGCCGCGCTTGGTGCATCAATCGTCACCTGGCTGGTCTTCCGCGCCACCGCCCTGCTGCCAAGGCGGCTTCGGATCCGGGCCTTGCTCGGAACCACGGTGCCGCTCGTCGACCTGTACAACGAGGTCGATCCGGAGCGGGATCACGTGCGCGGCCCGCTCGAGGCTCCAGTGACGGTGGTCGAGTACGGCGACTTCGAGTGTCCGTACTGTGGCCAGGCCGAGCCGGTCGTACGCGAGCTGCTGCGCGACTTCGGAGACGTCCGCTACGTCTGGCGGCACCTGCCGCTGAGCGACGTTCACCCCAACGCGCAGCTCGCCGCGGAGGCTGCCGAAGCGGCCGCCAACCAAGGCGCCTTCTGGGAGATGCACGACCTGCTCTTCGAGCATCAGGACGCGCTGAGTGCAGACGACTTGATGAGCTACGCCGACCAGCTGGGACTCGATGTTGACCGCTTCTCGGAGGGGCTGCGCGAGCACAACGGCGCTCCCGAGATTGCGGAGGATGTCGACAGCGCGGATCTCAGTGGCGTTTCAGGAACGCCGACCTTCTTCATCAACGGCCAGCGCCACTACGGCGCCTACGACATCCAGAGCCTGACGAAGGCTGTGCGCACCGCAGGGGCTCGCGCCACGATCACGGCCTGATCCCGGTTCCCTGGGCTTCCCCGCGCGGTGACGGGCGGCGAAGCTGGAGCGCTCGGATCAGGTCGGTGATGGACAGCAAGCCTGCAAGGTGGCCGTTGTCGACGACGAGGCCTCGGTTGACCTTGCTCGCGGAAAGCTCGGCCAATGCGTCGATGGCCGGCTCGTCCTCGCTGAGCAGCGGGATGCCCTCGCGGGGAATCATGAAGTCGCGAACCCGGTGCGCATCCCACTCGTTGCGTGGAACTGCAGCAACCGAGCGGAATGCGAGCAAGCCGATCGGCCGGCCGTGCACGAGCACCGGATACGTCGTGTGGCGGTGCGACCGGGCAACCTCGTCCATGAACTCGCCGAGTGTCAGGTCGGCCTCGACGGTCGCCGGTTCACGCACCATCAGATCACGGACTCGCAGGCCGTCGAGCGCCTGACGCGTGGCGATATAGCGGGCCTCAGCGCTGGCGGCCTGGAGCAGGAACCAGCCGATGAAGGCGAGCCAGGCACCGCTGAACGAGCCCTGGAAGATGAAGAGGAATACACCGGCCGCGATGAACAGGTAGCCGAACCCGCGGCCTACGTCGGCGGCCACGCGCGTCGCCCACGCCAGGTCGCCTTTGAAGTACCAGAGGAGCGAGTGAAGCACGCGGCCGCCGTCCAACGGCAGTGCCGGCAGGAGGTTGAAGACGAGGAGGCTCAGGTTGATGTAACCGAGCCAGGCAACGACGCCGTCCTCCGCACTGGGCAGGCCGGCGAAGACGGCGAGCAGGACGAACACGACGCCGAGGACGAACGAGACGAGCGGGCCCGCGATTGCCACCCGGAACTCGGCGCCGGCGCCCGGGAACGAGCCCTTGAACTGCGCCACGCCGCCGAACAGCCAGAGGGTGATCCCTTCGATCTCCATGCCCTCGCGCCGCGCCTGGCGAGCGTGCCCGAGCTCGTGCAGCAGCAGCGACGCGAAAAAAGCCAACGCCGCAACCAGCGCCATGGCGATATATGTGCCGTCCGAAAGACCGGGATTCTGCGAGGGAAAAACGCCGACCGCCAGGGACCAGACGATCAAGGCAAAGACGACCGCCCAGCTCCAGTTGACGCCGATCTGGATGCCTGCGATCCGACCCAGCTTGATGCTCGGGTTCACGGCCGACTCCTTGAAAACGGGAACGTACCGCGCAGCATCGCAGGCTTTGTCAGGTGCTAGGCGGTTCGCGCGCCCGCCTGGGCGAAGCGCCCGAGCGCGTTCACGAGTGAGCGAAACTCCAGGCCGCGCTGCGTGAGGCGGTATTCGACGCGCGGTGGGCGGGCGTCGATCACCGCTCGCTCGAGCACGCCGGCGTCTTCGAGGTCGGCAAGCCGCTGAGCGAGGGTGGCAGGAGGAATGCTGCCCAGTGCCTGGACGAATTCGTTGAAGCGGACGGCGCCTCCGTGCGAGACGTAGAGGATCGAAACCGTCCAGCGCCGCTCGAGTAGGTCCGCCACGCGGCGGACCTCCTCTGGGAGCGGCGTGCAGCTACGACAGCGCATGCGCCGAGTGCGGCTCGAGCGAGAGCTCGAGCACCTCGTCGAGGCTCATCACAGGGTGGAAGCTCATCTCGTTGCGAACATCCTCGGGGATGTCATCGAGATCAGCGCGATTCCGCTCCGGGATGATCACGTCGGTCAGGCCGGCGGCGTGGGCTGCGAGCGCCTTCTGCTTCAGACCGCCGATCGGCAGTACGCGACCCTGCAGCGTGACCTCGCCGGTCATGCCGACAGTGTGCTTCACGGGCCGGCCCGTCAGCAGCGACGCGAGCGCGGTCGTCATCGTGATCCCGGCACTCGGACCGTCCTTTGGAATCGCCCCCGCGGGCACGTGCACGTGGAAGCTGGCGTCGTCGAAGTCGTGCTCGTCGAGGCCGAGCTTGTCAGCGTGCGAGCGCACGTAGGAGAGCGCGATCCGCGCCGACTCCTTCATCACGTCGCCGAGCTGGCCGGTCAGGACGAGCCCGTCCTTGCCCGGCATCTTGGTCGCCTCGACGAACAGCACGTCGCCGCCCGTCCCGGTGACCGCCAGGCCGGTCGCCACTCCGGGAACTGCCGTCCGCTCGGCCGACTCCTGATAGAAGCGCTGCCGTCCGAGAGCGTCGCGCACTACCGCCTCGTCGATCGAGATCGGCGGGTGGGCGGTGCCAGACGCCACCGTCGTGGCCGTCTTGCGGAGCAGCTTGCCCAGCTCGCGCTCGAGCTGGCGAACGCCGGCCTCGCGCGTGTACTGGCTGACGATCAGCTCGAGCGTGAGATCGTCGATCGAGACCTCGTCCTCGCGAAGGCCTGCCCGCTCGAGCTGGCGCGGCCAGAGATAGCCGCGTGCGATCGCGACCTTCTCGTCGACCGTGTAGCCGTCGAAGCGGATCACTTCCATGCGGTCGAGCAGCGGGCCGGGGATCGTCTCAGCCACGTTCGCCGTGGCGATGAAGACGACCTCCGAGAGATCGAGCTCGACGTCGAGGTAGTGGTCTCGGAACGAGTGGTTCTGAGCCGGATCGAGCACCTCGAGCAACGCGGCAGAGGGATCTCCGCGCCAGTCGGCGC
>JALYLK010000270.1 GCA_030774275.1 Actinomycetota bacterium | reverse complement strand
GTCTTCGTCCGCGCGCTCGGGTCTCCGCGGGTGCAGCGAGCGGTCGAGCCCCTACCTGGCGGCTCAGCGCCGTTCAAGATTGAGGCAAAGCAGTACCCATGGTCGGACGAACGGCGGGTCATCGCTGTCGCGTCTCCGGATCCGGGCTCAGAGTGAGTACTCGCCGAGGCACTCCGCCCTCTACGGCGCTCCCGCGATCAACGCGCTTATCATCGAGCGATGATCACAGGCGTGGGGAGACGGGGCTAGGCGAGGGCTTTCCAAGGGGCTCACCCTGACGCACGCCGAATGACCGCCTAACGGCGTCCTTGGAGGTCGCGACCGCCTAACGGCGTCAAGGGCGTACCGCCTCGGATCCCTCGCGCGAGCGATCCCGTTCCCTCTCGTTAGCTATCCACGCCGTCGCTCTGCCTACCGATCGTTAACCCAGTCGGTCGGGCGCGACCTCACCTTCGCCCGCCGGGTAAACGCCGCCAACTGAGTAGGAGGATCCGCCGCCATGCAGAGTGCCGCTACACGTGGTTTCACGGTCGTCACCGTCGTGACGTTGATCTTCGCGCCGGTGTGGAAGGGGAACCACTGGGTCAACCTCCTGACCGGCAAGAAGACGGAGACGACGCTCGTGAAGTGCCAGCCGAACGATCCCTGTCCGGCCCAGAAGCACATCACGCAGAAGGTCGTCCTGCCGCACCCGTAGGTGGCTCCCTATCTCCCGCTCGCGCTCGCGATCTTCCTGGTCGCGTTCGACTTTCAGAACGTTCTCTCTTGGGGGGGAAGCCGGACGATCAAACCGGGCCTCGAGAAGTCGCAGGACTTCACGATCGTCGTCCCGGTCTTCGGTCATCCGCGCTATTTCGACGGCGAGCGGCTTCTGCGCTATCGGCACCAAGTGCTCGTCGCGATGGAGATCAGCGCGCCGTTGATGGCGGAGTTCGCGGACGAACTCGAAGCGGACCGGTGGAACGTCGAGCGTCTGGTCGTTGCGGATCCGAATCCGGCGGCGCTCGTCACGGCTGCGCTGCCCGCGGTCGCCACCGCGTATGTGTTTCGCCTCGACTCTGACACCGTGATTGGTGATGACGTCGCCGCCGCGGTCGCTGCGGCAGATATTGCCGGAGCGGATCTCTGCTCGATCAAGTGCGCCGTCGGCAACCGCACGAACGTCGTCACGAAGCTGCAGGCGCTCGAATACCGGATGGCGATGCTCTGCCGCCACTTCCGTCCGTGGCTGACGTCGGGCGCGTGTTTCCTCGCGCGAACGGACGCGCTCCGGCAGATCATGGCGCGGCACTCGAATTGGACCCCGGGGGAGGACATCGAAACCGGCCGGGCTGCGCTCGCTCTCCGCATGCGCATCCGTCACCTCGACATGGTTGTTCACACCGACGCGCCGGACAGCTGGCGCGCACTCTTCCATCAGCGACGCCTCTGGTGGGCGGGCACCTTTCGGCATTGGTGGATCAACGTCGACCGGAACTTGCTCCACCTGCCGGTGTTGACGAGTTACTACCTGATCGCGATCTGGGCGTCCTGGTACTTCAAGTGGTGGACGATGTTGACCCCGTCGTCCGTGCTTTCGAGCCTGCCCCTCGTTTACTGCGCCTACCTCTTCGTGACGGTGACGTCGAACGTCCAGGTGGCCTCACCCTGGATGATCGTCTTCCCGTTCTACGCGCTCGCCCAAGTGCTCGTGATGCCGCCGTTCGGCGCGCTGAAGTACTTCGAGCTCGCGATGCGCCGGCGGCGCGCGGGGCGTTACCGTTTTGGGTATCGCCGCCGAGAGGTTCTGCGGGTCATCGGGCGCGTGATGACCTACCCGACTGGGCGGTAGTCGGCGGATCCGTCGTACAGCTCGTCTGGCCGGCTTGAGCGGCGACGCTCGTCGTCACCTCGGGTTCACCTTATGGCGGTAGTAATCCCGCGGGAGACTCTCGAAGTTCACCGGGGGTAGCCAGCATGCACTGAGGGGCTAAACCGGGCCCGAGAGGGATGGCCCGGGAATTTGTCGCGGCAAGCTTGAGACAGGGTGCAACGAAGTCGGACCGCCTAGCGGCGTCCTCGGAGGTCGGCCTCATGAACGCCCAAGCGCTACCTGTCGAACGCTCCTGACATCGCAGACACGGCGCGTATCACGAAGGACCGCCGATGGGCCACCTGCGGCCGCACTCACCAATTTACTCACCAAACGCGCTCTGTAAGAGCTCACGATGCTCGACGAACCGCGTAGCTATGGGATGGGCGGTGCCGGGCTCGAACCAGCGACCTCCTGCTTGTAAGGCAGGCGCTCTCCCAACTGAGCTAACCGCCCCTTTCGTAAAGCTTAGTGGCGGCCAGAGCTCTACCCGGTTCTTGGTTCCCGGCCCCGTCGCGCGAAACGACGGGGGAGACCTCACGGGCTATCCTTGCCCTCGCGCCCCCGTCGACTAGCGGCCTAGGTCACAGCCCTTTCAAGGCTGCAGCACGGGTTCGAATCCCGTCGGGGGCATCGGGCCGGTAGCTCAGTTGGTAGAGCAGGGGACTTTTAATCCCAAGGTCGCAGGTTCGATCCCTGCCCGGCCCATTAGGGGTGAGCGGCGGGAGTGGCGTTGCCTTCGCCTTCCTTGCCGAGGTGGAGGCGTTGGGCCCGGTACCTTCTCGCGCATGCCGGAAGAGAAGTTCGAGCCAATGACCCGCGCTCAGAAGGCACAGCTCGAAGCTGAGCTGGCCGAGCTGGAGGGGCCGCGACGGAAGGAGGTGGTCGCAGCGATCGCCGCGGCGCGGGCATTCGGAGACCTGTCGGAGAACTTCGAGTACCACGCCGCAAAGAATGAGCAGGGGCTGCTCGAGCGGCGAATCACGATCCTGCACGATCGGCTCGCTCGCTCAGTCCTCGTCGACGAGGACTCTCAGCGGGCGACCGACAGCGTGGGCGTGGGCTCGAGCGTCGTCATCGAGGACGAGCGCGGCGAGCGGCTCGCCGTCGACATCTCGAGCGTCGGCGGGGTCTCGCCAGAATCGCCGCTCGGCGGCGCCCTTCTCGGCGCGAAGCTCGGCGACAAGGTCGACATCGAAGCTCCCGGCGGCGCCTGGCGCGCGCGGGTGGTCGAGATCAGCTGAACGGCGGTGGTCACGCCGTTCAGGCGCCGTAGCCGAGGCTCGGCAGACGCCTGCAAAGGCGCCCGAACCAGTTCGATTCTGGCCGGGGCCTTACCCAGTGAACTCGTCGAGGAGCATGTGGACCTCGCCGATACGGTCGAACCCGAGGCGTTCCAGGATCGGCCGCGACATGGAACCGCCCTGGGTAATCAGGGTCGGGGTGCCGAGAGCTGCGGCGTCGTCCCAGCGGGCCCGGATCAGCGCTCGATATGCGCCGCGGCCGCGGGCGTCGGGTAGCGTCGCGCCCCCGTAGAGCAGCAGGCCGTGGGTGGTCGGACTCGCCGTGCCGTTGCTGACGATCCGGCCGTCGAGCCAGACCGCGTGCCGCAGCGTCGTGCTCTCTCGGAAGAGGGTCGTCAGGAGGCTCCTCGCCTCAGCGACCTCCTCAGGCGAGGCGCGGAAGGCCTCCCACTGGACCTCGCAGGCCGCCTCGAGCTCCTCCAGCGTCTCGACCCGGCGCGCGGTGAAGCCCGGTCGCATCGCCGGCGGCTCGTGGGTAAGGACGAGGGCGACCGCGACCGCATAGGGATCCTTGTCGAGCCTGAGGCCGCGCCCGAGCAGCGCGTCGACGAGGCCGGGAGGCGCAGACGTGCCGACTTCCCACTGCGTCTGCGTCCGGTCGCGCTCGCGCAGTGCCGCGCGCACCTCCTCAAGCACCTCATCCAACTCCTCGAGTGCGAAGCGCTGGCGCTGAACGGTGTTCCACGTCGAGCCGGCCCCGAGGCACAGCGTGTACCGCGGCGTCTCGAGCCGCTCGGTGGCCGGCCCGAGTGGCGCGAACGAGTTGGGGTACTCGGCGACCTCGCGCAGCATCAAATCGGCACCCTGTCCGGCTGCAACTTGACGCAGAGCACGACCCGAGGCTAAAGCCCGGGCCGCGGTCGCCGCCACCTTTGCTCGCCGAGTGCGAATCTCAACCGGCATCGCGCCTCGTTTGGCTGTGCGCTTCGAACACGTTTGAGCAAGGGGTGACTCCCTGCGGCCGATTAGTGCCCGGAGTCGCAACATCTGGGAGTACCGATTGGAGTACGGGCTTGCCTCCGGCCGTCAGTTCGTTGCCGGCCCGCGGGCCGGGTGCTGGGGCCTTGACGAAGCCGGAGATCCCGTCGCCGAGCACGGACGCGGCGAGGCACCCGTTCATCAGCCCCACGACGCAGATGACGCAGACGATCCCGAGCGCGAGGTACCTGGCCTCCACGACCGATCTAGGCCGCACGCCGCCGCTTCAAGTACCAGCGCACGACTTCGGTTGCGCCGGCAACCGCGAACGCGATCCCGAGTGCGAGCAGGAGGCCCTTCCAGGGCTCCGCCTCGAACGCATAGCCACCGAAGTATCCGAGTAGCGAGGCGTAGAGGGCCCAGGCCAGCGCCGCGACCGCGTCGAAGACCACGAACCGCCGCCACGGGTATCCGAGCGTCCCTGCGCTGAGGGTCACGGCTGTGCGCCCGCCCGGGATGAAACGGCCGATCACGATCAGCTCTCCGCCGCGTTCGCTCACCTGACGCTGAGCCCACTCGAGCCGCTTGCGAGCCTTCTCGCCGCTGAAGAAGCGCTCCTCGATCCGGGTGCCGAAACGCGCCCCGATCAAATACGCCGTGTTGTCGCCGAGGAACGCTCCCGCCGCGGCAGCGCCAACGATCGGCGCCAGGCTCAGGTCGCCCGCGGACGCGAGCACTCCCGCGGTGATCACCGATGTCTCGCTCGGCACGACGGGCACGAGTGCGTCGAGATACGCCAGGACGAAGACGATCAGGTACGCCCAGCCCGAGGCGCTCGACACGAGGTCGGTGAACTGGCCGAAGATCGCCGCGCACCCTAGCTCGCAAGCGCGCGCAGCTCGGAATGGAAGCGGAGAGCGGTCACGCGAGTGCTCAACCCGATACGGGCGTCCGAGTCTTCAGCGGATGAAGCCGCCGAGGTGGTGAGGCTTGACGCTGAGCGGCACGCCGGCGCCGGCCTGGTGGCGCAACATCTCGACGACGGCGTCGCTGGGTGTTCCGAACACCTGGATGCTCGTCGTCGCGTCGACGGTCTCTGCGTATGCGCTGGCCGCTCGCTCGGCTACGACCTCCATGTGAAACGCCATTGAGGCCGCGTCCGGGTGAACCTGGACGACCGCGACTTCGGAGCCGTCTTCGCTGGCGTACTCGTTGAACGCGATAAGTCGCGGTTCATTAGACCGCACGAAGTCGACCAGACCGGGCACACGCTCCTTCTCGGAGTCGAGTTTTCCCGGCTTGAGCCGATTCGTGGCGATGAAGATAAAAGGACCAGCCACACGGCACCTCCTTTCACGTTGATTCTCGCAGCCGCTGGCGGCCTTCATCGACGGTGACTGGAAATAGGTTAGGGATCAGGTCGTTACTACCTAGGTCCGTGGCAAATAGAGGCAAGGAGGCCCGTCATGCCACACGTGTCCGTTGGCACCGAGAACGGTGAGGACATCAAGATCTACTACGAGGATCACGGGAGCGGCCGGCCGGTCGTTCTGATCCACGGCTACCCGTTGAACTCGGATTCGTGGGAGCGCCAGGAGCCCGAGCTGCTCTCGGCCGGCTACCGCGTCATCCGCTACGACCGCCGCGGTTTCGGCAACTCGAGCCGGCCCACTATCGGTTACGACTACGACACCTTCGCGGGCGACTTGAACGCGCTGCTCGACCGCCTGAAGCTCGAGGAGGTCGACCTGATCGGCTTCTCAATGGGCACGGGGGAGGTCACCCGCTATCTGGGCATCTACGGCTCGGCGCGAGTGCGGAAGGCTGCGATGTTCGGTGTGATCCCACCGTTCCTGCTCAAGACCGACGACAACCCGGACGGCGTCGACGGCGAGGTGTTCGAGGGCATCAAGGCGGCGATCGTCAAGGATCGCTATGCGTACTTCAAGGACTTCCTCGACAACTTCTACAACGTCGACAAGCTCGGGCCTGAGAGGATCAGCGAACAGGCCTGGCAAGGAAGCTTCAACGTCGCAGCCGGCTCGTCGCCCCACGCCACGTACGCGTGCGTCGACACGTGGCTGACCGACTTTCGAGACGACCTGCCTAACATCGATGTCCCGACGCTTGTGATGCACGGCACCGAGGACCGGATTCTGCCCTACGACGCCACCGCGAAGCGACTACCCGGTCTGATCGCGGACCTCGACTTGATTGCCGTCGAGGGAGGACCGCACAACATCGGCTGGACGCACCCGGAAGAGGTCAACAAAGCACTGCTCGACTTCCTCGGCCGCGATGGCTCGGCCCGCGAGACCGTCGGCGCCAGAGGCGCAACAGCCTAGTCGGCTGACCTGGGCGACCGCGGCGGCCCTCGCTGTCGCGGTCGCCTCTTGGGGAAGGGCTGCCGATCGATGAGTTCTCGGCGGCTGAGGGGCGAGCAAGCCGGGGCTGAGTCGGCGCTGCCCAGCCGTCGTCGCGGAATCGGTAAGTCGGCGTCTGTCTAGGCAACTACAATGCGACCGTGCGGGCTGCGATCGTGGTTGCGGTAGTCCTCGCGTTCAGCCCGGCGGCCACGGCGGCCGCCCCGCCGACGGTTGCCGCGACGGCGACCGTGACCTCCGGCGCAGCGCCGCTCGTCGTCGTCCTGACTGCCTCTGGCGACGCCGCGTCGTACCACTGGGACTTCGGTGACGGGGCCGTTGCGGAAGGGACCACAGTCGAGCACGTCTACCAGGCGGGCGCCTTCACGGCTCGGGTGACTGGAACGAGCGCAACCGGTGAGTCCGCGACGGCGTCGATACGGCTGCTCTCTTTCAGGTTGACCTTGAAAGGGCCAAAAGTTGTCGGCTACGCGCAGCACCTTCGTTTCGCGGGGAAGCTCGTTCCGGCGCTTCGCGGCAAGCGGATCTCTCTCTACACCGCTGACGGTAGCCGCGCGGCGAGAGGACGCACAACCCGGAACGGGAGCTTCCAGATCGGCGTACCCGTCAAGCGGCCGAGGACGTATGACGCCCGTTTCGGCGGGGCGGTCTCGAACGCAATCGCCGTGCGCGTGCGGCCCTCACTCTCGGTCGGTTTTCTCGGCTCGGGCGTGGTCGGGAAACCGCTACACTTGGCCCTTCGCCTCCGGCCGGCCGCTGCGGGCCCGGTTCGGGTCGAGATCAGCCGGCGGGGCCGACTCGTCACTGACGGCCAGTACGGAAGCGGTGCCAGGATCAGGCTCCCGTCAGGCCACGTCGCCGAATACCGGATCACCCTCTCGACAGCCGCGTCCGAGGGCTATGCGCCGCGGCGCCTCACGCTCCGGAAGATCGTCTTCTACCCGCGACTCGACGTGGGCTCGAGCGGCCCAAGCGTGCTCGCGCTCAACGAGGCACTTCAGCGCCTCCACATCGCTCTCGGGGCTGTCGACTCGAGCTT
>JALYLK010000269.1 GCA_030774275.1 Actinomycetota bacterium | reverse complement strand
TCGTAGAACTCGGGGTTGAGGCAGCCGACGTCCTCGGTGCGGCTGTCGTAGCAGCTCTCGACCTCGACGCGACACATCGGCAGCGGCTTGCGCGTCGCCTTGACGGCGCCGAACTCACCGCTCGCCTCCGCGGCCCGCAGGAGGTCGAAATCGATCTCGACGTCGAAGACCTTCTGCATGCAGCCCACGTAGGTGTGCCCGAACTCCTCGTACGAGTAGAGGAATGAGCACCCTCGCTCGGCGCAGGCCGCCGGGTACACCACCTTGTCACAGTGAACGCCGCAGCGCCGGCACTCGACCTCGTCCTGGGGGTGGAGCGGCAGCTCACCGGCCGGGGTGACGAGGTCGCGTTTGGTCTCCATATCGGAATTTTGGGTGAACGGATGCGTCCTCCGCAAGACTTGACAAGCACGCTGCAACGGGCTAGGGCGCCGAACGGTAAGGAGTGGCTACGCGGCCGCCGAGAGCCGCTCGACGACGTTCAGGACGTCCATCTGGGTGAATGCCTGGAAGTCCGGCTCCCCGCCTTCGGGATGCTCGTCGGCGCGAAACCAGAGCGCCTGCACGGTCGTCATTCCGAGCTCGCCGGCGCCACGCACGTCCTCGAGTAGGCGGTCGCCCACGAAGACGGTGTCGCCCGCCGCGACCCCGAGCGCCTCCAGGGCGCGCTCGAAGATCGCCGGATGCGGCTTGCGCTTGCCGACCTCCGACGAGAAGACGGCGAAGTCGAGCCGCTCGGCGAGTCCCATCTGCTCGAGGTCGCGGTGCAGGAGCCAGCCGGGGTCGAAGGCGTTGGAGACGAGCCCGAGCTTGAGCCCGCGCTCGCGCAGCGCCTCGAGCAGCGCCGGAGTGTGCGCGGCCAGCTGCCGCGCAGGGTCCCAGGCCACATGCTCGGCCTCGAGGAAACGGTTCAACTCCTCGTCCGTGACCGCGACGCCGAAATCGCCGAGGAGCTGGCGGACTAGTTCGGGGTACTCGAGCTCTTCGATCGTGCCGGGTGCCCAGAAGAAGGGCTCGTACCGCTCGCGGAAGTGCGCCGCCAGGCGCTCGACCTCCGGGAGATCGTCGCGCTCTAACGCGGCCAAACCGGCGCGATGACCCGCCTCGACGAGCGCCTCGTCGTAGATGAAGCGAATCAGCGTGTCGCCCCAGTCGAAGAGGACCGCCTCCGGCACGCCGTTAGGCTATCCGCGTGGCGCGAAAGCTCCTCTGGGCGTCACTCGCGCTCGCCCCGATCACCTTCGTCGTCGACTTCGCCTTCCATCCGGGCGACGTCGCGCTGTTCGTGCTCGCCGCCGCGACGCTCATCCCTCTTGCCTGGCTGATCGGGGAGTCCACCGAGCAAGCATCCGAGCACACCGGGCAAGGGATCGGCGGCTTCCTCAACGCCAGCTTCGGAAACGCACCGGAGCTGATCATCGCCATGTTCGCGGTCGCCGATTCGCTCCCGAACGTCGTCCGCGGCTCACTCGCCGGCAGCGTCGTGTCGAACCTGCTGCTCGTGCTCGGCGTTGCGATGGCGGCCGGCCAGACCGGCAAGCGGATCGATCGGAACTCGCTCCTCCTCCAACTCGGACTCGTCGGGACGGCAGTGGTGCTCTTCCTGGTGCCTTCCGTCGCAGGCTGGCACGGAGATCCCGAGCGGCACTCGCTCGCCGTTTTGAGCGCGCCGATCGCCGTCGTTCTGCTCCTGATCTATGTCGTCGTGCAGACGTGGCAGCTCCGTGGCTTCCGGCGGAGACACGCGGAGTCGGGTTACGAGGAGCGCGCCAACGCCTGGTCGCTGCGCCGCGCCTTGTTCGCTCTCGGGATCGCAACGGCAGCGACGGCGCTGACCAGCGAAATCCTCGTCCATTCACTCAACGGCTTCGCGAAGGCGGCGGGGCTTTCCCAGTTCTTCATCTCGTTCGTGGTCGTCGCGGTCGTCGGCAACGCGGCCGAGCACGGGGGCGCGGTCGTGATCGCACGACGCGGGAAGATGCGGCTGGCGACTGAGATCGCCGTCTCCTCGAGCGCCCAGGTGGCGCTCTTCGTCACGCCCGCCATCGCCCTGCTCTCCTGGGCCGTGTCCCCGCCGGTGCCGCTCGCTTTTCGGTGGGAGGAGCTCGGCGCCATGGCGCTGGCAACCGTCGTGGTCGCCGTGGTCGTCTTCGACGGCTTCTCGAAGCGCTGGCGGGGCCTCGGTCTGGTCGGCCTCTATGGAGTGCTCGTGGTCGGCGTCGCCTTCGCGGGCGACCGCTAGATCGCCGGATCGCCCGTCCGCGGACGCAAGGGCGCGACGCCCGCAAGAGTCACGGTTCCGGCGCATTCCGGTCTCACACTCGCGCGCTCTCGCCCGATACGCTCGCCACGGGGAGGAGGCTGGGTGCGCCTTAAGAAACGGCGCCCCGAGTAGCGAGCGGGACTCAAGTGCGGGCCAGCACGCCGAGCGCACGCGGTATGCGCTCGATCGCCTGCTCGACGTCGGCGTCGCCGATGTCCAGGTGAGTCACCGCGCGGAGAACGCCAGCGTGCGCCGTCGCCGAGAGGCCGACTCCCTCTTCGGCCAAACGAGCGAGCGCGTCGCGTGTGTCGAGCCCTAGCGCACCGACGTCGACTTGCACGAAGTTCGTCTCTACCTGCTCGAGGTCGACCGGAACGCCCGCAGCGTGCAACCCCTCCGCTAGCCGCCGCGCCCGCGCGTGGTCGCCGGCGAGACCTTCGACATTGTGGTCGAGCGCGTAGATCCCGGCGGCGGCGACGATCCCGGCCTGCCGCATCGCGCCACCGAACTGGTGCTTGAGGCGGCGGCCGTTGCGCATCAACTCGTGCGAGCCGGCGACGAGTGCGCCCAACGGGCAGCCGAGGCCCTTCGAAAGGCACAGCGTGACCGTGTCGAACGTCCCGGCAATCTCTGCCGCCGGCACGCCACTCGCAACCACCGCGTTGAGCAGCCGGGCGCCGTCAAGATGGACGGAGAGCTCGAGCTCCCGGCAGGCTGCCACGAGTGTCTGAATCTCCTCGAGCGGCCAGATCCGCCCACCGGACGCGTTGTGGGTGTTCTCGATCGCGACGACCCGCGTCGGAGGGGTGTGGGTTCCGTCAGTCCGACGCACCATTCGCTGCACCTCGTCCGGTCCGAAACGGCCCCGCTGACCCCGGATCGGTCTGGTCATCAGACCGGCAAAGACGGCGGGCCCGCCGAGCTCCGAGAGCAGCAGGTGTGCGTTCTCCTCGGCGATCAGCTCAGCGCCCGGCTCGGAAAGCGTCCGCAGAGCGATCTCGTTCGCCATCGTTGCCGTCGGGACATAGACGGACTCTTCCTGGCCCAAGAGCTCGGCGACACGCCGCTCGAGCTCGTTGACGGTGGGATCCTCGCGGCGCTGCTCGTCCCCAACCACGGCGTTCGCAATCGCCTCGCGCATGCCGGGGCTGGGCTGGGTTTTCGTGTCCGAACGGAGCTCGATCACGCCCGTATTCTGCAGTCGTGGACATCACGGCCCTGCACGACACGCTCGAACAGCAAGGGGAGCCCGGCTTCCGGGCCCGCCAGGTGTGGTCCTGGACCGCCCGGGGCGCGGGCGGCTACGACGAGATGACGGACCTGCCGGCTCGGCTTCGCGCCGAGCTGACGGAGCAGATCCCCTTCTCGACGCTCGAGGTCGAGCACGAAGCCCACTCGGCCGACGGCACCGTGAAGGCCCTGTTCCGAACCGCCGACGGAAATCCGGTCGAAGCCGTGCTGATGCGCTTTCGCGACGGCAGGCGCTCGGTCTGCGTTTCCTCACAGAGCGGCTGCCCCCTCACCTGCACCTTCTGCGCCACGGGCCAGATGAGATTCGGTCGCAATCTGACCGCCTCCGAGATCCTCGACCAGGCCCTCCATTTCCGACGGCTCGAACCGATCGACCACGTCGTCTTCATGGGCATGGGTGAGCCGATGCTGAACGTCGACGAGGTGGTCGAGGCGGCTCGGCGTCTACCCGACGTCGGCGTGACGCATCGTCGGACGACCGTATCGACCGTCGGCTGGCTACCCGGGCTGCGGAGGTTCGTGGACGAGGTCGAGGAGCCCGTCCGCCTGGCGCTGTCGTTGCATGCCGCTGAACCGGCACTGCGATCCCAGCTGATGCCTGTCAACGATCGCTATCCACTTGCGGACGTGCTCGCCGAATGCCGGCGCTACTTCGAGCTGCGGCGGCGGAGGGTCTTCGTCGAGTACGTGCTGCTCGCGGGCGTGAACGACCGCGTCGAACAGGCGCAGGCGCTGGCCGGGATGCTCGATGCAAAGGTGTTCAAGGTGAACCTGATTCCGTACAACCCCACCGGCGCCTTTACCGGCTCGTCGCCAAAAGCGATCGCCGCGTTCGAGTCCGAGCTCCGGCGCGGCGGGATCCCGACGACGGTACGCCTGACCCGCGGCCGCGACATCGCCGCGGCGTGCGGCCAACTGGCGGCCTCCGGCTAAGCGCCCGTCTGAGCCTCGAGCTGCCGAGGCTCGTCTGACCCTTGCGGGTCCTCGTCCTCGCCGAACCGGTAACGGAGGATCGGATGCTTCGCGGCGCGCACCTCGTCCAGCCTCTTCACCGGCCGGACGTGTGGCGCCTCCTTCAGCAACTCGGGCTGCTCCGCCGCCTCGCGCGCGATCGCGAGCATCGCGTCGGCGAAGGCATCGAGCGTCTCCTTCGGCTCGGTCTCAGTCGGCTCGATCATCAACGCCTCGGGAACGATCAGCGGGAAGTAGATCGTCGGTGGATGGAAGCGGTAATCCATCAGTCGCTTGGCGACATCGAGCGTCATGACGCCGTGCTCACGCTTCAGCAGCCTGCCCGAGAGCACGAACTCGTGCATGCAGTGCCTGTCGAACGGGAGCTCGTAGGCGTCCCTCAGCCGCGCAAGGAGGTAGTTCGCATTCAGGACGGCGACCTCCGACATCTCCTTCAGCGCCGGGCCATACGAGCGGATGTAGGCGTAGGAGCGGACGAAGACCCCGAACGGACCGCAGAAGCCGCGCACCTTGCCGATCGTCTTCGGCCGCTCGTAGTCCAAACGGAACGTGTCGCCGTCGCGGACGACCGCCGGGACCGGCAGGAACGGCTCGAGCCGCTCGCGGACGGCGATCGGGCCGCCACCAGGGCCCCCACCGCCGTGCGGCTGCGAAAACGTCTTGTGCAGGTTGAAGTGGACGATGTCGAAGCCGAAGTCTCCCGGCCGGGCAATCCCGCAGATCGCGTTCAGGTTGGCGCCGTCGTAGTACATGAGGGCACCCGCCTGGTGGAAGATCTTCGTGATCTCCTCGATTCCCTCGTCGAAGAGCCCCAGCGTCGACGGGTTCGTGAGCATCAGGCCTGCGGTCTGGGGCCCGACCTTCTCCCGGAGATCGTCGAGGTCGACGTTTCCTCGAGAGTCGGTCTTGACGCCGACCGCCTCGTAGCCGGCCATCGTCACGCTCGCGGGATTCGTCCCGTGCGCCGTGTCGGGGATCACGATCTCTCGCCGCTGCTGCCCTTCGCCGCGGTCGGAGAAGTAGGCACGCATCAGGAGCAAGCCGGTCAACTCGCCCTGCGAGCCCGCCGCCGGTTGGAGCGAGACGGCGGGGAGACCGACCACCTCGGCGAGGATTACCTGGAGCCGCCACATCAGCTCGAGCGCTCCCTGCGAGGCGTCTTCCTCCTGCAGCGGGTGCAGGTCGCGGAAGCCGGGCAAGCCGACGACTCGCTCGTTGACGCGGGGGTTGTGTTTCATCGTGCACGAGCCCAGCGGATAGAAGCCGGTGTCGACGCCGAATGTTCGGTCGGCCAGCGCCGTGAAGTGGCGGACGAGTTCCGGTTCGGAGATCTCCGGGAGACGAGGCGGGCTTGAGCGGCGAAGCTCCTCGGGGACCTCCGCGGGTGGCAACCCCGGCTGCGGCAGCGACGAAGCCCGACGCCCGGCTTTCGACTTTTCGTAGATCAGCTTCATGCCGCCAGGGCCTCGGCGAGCAGGTCGATCTCGTCGGCTGTCCGCTTCTCCGTCACCGCGACGAGCAGAGCGTCGTCCAGGCCTGCATAGTCGCGGCCGAGCGGGTAGCCGGGATGGACTCCCGCTGCTCGCGCGTCGCGGATCGCGTCCCTGGCAGGCCGTCCGACGCGTACGGCAAACTCCTTGAATGTTGACCGTTCAGAAAACACCGGTTCGAAGCCTGCGTCGGTCAGGCGCTCCTTCGCATAGCGCGAGAGCGCGAGGCAGGTCTCCCCCAGCTCCCGGAGCCCTTGCGGTCCCAGCCACGAAAGGTGCACGAGGCCGGCCAGCGCGAGCAACGTCTGATTCGTCGTGATATTCGAGGTGGCCTTCTCGCGACGGATGTGCTGTTCCCGCGTCTGCAGCGTCAGCACAAAGCCACGCTTGCCGTCGCTGTCCACGGTCTCGCCGGAAATCCGCCCCGGCATGCGCCGGATGAACTCGGACCGCGCCGCCAAAAATCCATAGTGCGGCCCGCCGTACGACTGGTAGTTGCCGGCACCCTGGCCTTCGCCGATCGCGAGTGCGCATCCGTAGGCGCCCGGAGCCTCGAGCACTCCCAACGAGACCGGATCGACGTGGGCGACCGGCAGGGCCTCCGCATCGTTCGCCGCCGCCGCCAGATCCGGCGCCGGCTCCAGGCAACCGAAGAAGTTCGGCTGCTGGAAGATGACGCAGGCCGCATCGGTCGCCGCCCGTCGCAGCTCGTCGGGATCGATCGTTCCGTCTCGGTGGGGAACCTCGATCACTTCGAGCCCGAAGCCAGGCGCATAGGTCTTGACGACCTGTCGGACCTGCGGGTTGAGCGTTTCCGCCAGCACGACCTTGGTCCGCCCCGTCGCATGCTTGGCGACGTAACAGGCGTCGGCCGCGACGGTCGTCCCGTCGTAGCCCGAGGCGTTCGAGACGTCCATGCCGGTGAGCTCGCAGATCGCCGTCTGATACTCGAAGATCGCCTGCAAGAGCCCCTGGCTCATCTCGGGTTGGTAAGGCGTGTACGCGGTCAGGAACTCGCCGCGCGCGAGCACGGCGTCGACCACCGCCGGAACGTAGTGGTCGTAGATGCCGGCGCCGAGAAACGAGACCTCGCGGTTGGTATCCACGTTGTGGGCAGCCAGCTCGCTCAGGTGGGCGACCAGCTCGGGCTCCGAAAGCGCCCGCTCGAGCTCGAGCGGGCGGCCGAGGCGGACTCCGGCCGGGATCTGCTCGAAGAGCTCGTCGATCGAGTCAATGCCGATCGTCTCGAGCATCTGCTCGCGATCCTGTTCGGTCAGCGACAGGAAGCTCATGTGATTAGGCCCGTCTCTACTGCTCTTCGAGGATTTGCTTGTACGCGGCAACGCCGAGCAGGGAGTCGGCCTCACCTGGGTCGGAGAGACGGACCCGAACGAGCCAGCCCTCGCCATAGGGATCCTCGTTGACGGTCTCCGGAGCCTCGACAACCTTCTGGTTGACCTCGATCACCTCGCCGGAGAGCGGGGAGATCACATCGGAGACCGCCTTGACCGACTCGACCTCGCCGTAGGCCTCGTCCTTGCGGATCGTGGCACCAGCCTCCGGCGGCTCGAAATGGACGAGCTCGCCGAGCGAATCCTGGGCAAACCAGGTGATCCCGAGGACCGCCTCGCCGTCTTCGATTCTGGCCCAGTCGTGCTCCGCGTGGTACTTGAGCTCGTCGGGGTAGGTCTCAATCGCCGCCACTCGGGCTCGCCTCCCTCTTGTAGATCGGCTTCTTGACGACGCGGGCGCGCCGGGGCTTGCC
>JALYLK010000268.1 GCA_030774275.1 Actinomycetota bacterium | reverse complement strand
CGTCCCTCGACGTTGACGTACGTGCCGTCGCGCTCCAGGTAGCTCGTGCCCGGGAGGACGAGGTCGGCCCAACCGACCGCGAGCGAGTGGAACATCGTGATCGCGAGCACGCGCTCGGCGCGCTCTGCCAGCGCGCGAACGTTGGGGTTCGCGGCGGCCTCGTCGCCGGAGACGATCAGCAGCCCGAGCGGCTCGGGCTCCGGGCCTTCCTCATCGGATGCGGCGGCCCACGCCTCGGCGACGCCGCGTCCGTTCGCCGTCTCCGGCAGGAAGAAGGCGCCGCAAGCGGGCTTGTCCGCGAAGCCGAGCTCGGCCGCGAGCGCCGCGAGGTGAGAGCCGCCGCCCGCGCCGCCACCCGACCAGATCAAGATCGCGCGCTCGCTGGCGCGGAGCCGATCGCCGAGCTCGCCGCGCTTGAGCTTGCGGCAGGCGCTCGCGGTCGTCCCGGGGCCAACCTGGACATTTCCGGTCGGTCCGATCTCGACGACCTCGGCGCCGGCCCGCCGCGCCTTGCGCAGCCAGAGATCGACGATCGGCGCCCGCTCGACGACGGGGTCGTCGCCGAGGACGACGATCAGTTCGGCCTCGCCGATCGCCGACAGCGGTGCCCGGAAAGCGTCGAGGTCGTCGCCGACCTCCTCGGGCAGCATCGCCGTGTGCGAGCCGAGGCCCTGCCGGACCAGCCGGGCCAGCGCGTACGCCTCCTCCGTTGTCTCCGAGCCTGACAGCGCCACCGCGACGCGCCCGTCCGCCTCGCGCAGCAACCGTTCGGCGTCGTCGAGCGCTTCCTCCCAGGAGATCTCCTCGAGCCCTCTTTGCCGAACGCGGCGAAGCGGGTCGGTGATCCTGTCGTCGGCATAGAGGTGCGTGAAGGCGAAGCGGCCCTTGTCGCAGAGCCAGCCCTCGTCGATCTCGGGGTGGTTGCGCGAGAGGATCCGCTTGACCTTGCCCTCGCGCTGATCGACGTCGATGTTGCAGCCGACCGGACAGAGGCCGCAGACGCTCGGGACGGCCTGGAACTCCCACGGCCGAATCTCGAACCGCGGCTGCGTCGGCAGCAGCGCGCCGACCGGGCAGAGCTCGGTCACGTTCCCGGTGAACGCGCCGGTGTAGGGCTCGTCCTCGAAGGTGGCGATCATCGTCTGGGCCCCGCGGTTGAGGGCGACGAGCTGGTTGTCCTCGGAGACCGACTCGCTGAAGCGCGTGCAGCGGTAGCAGAGGATGCAGCGCTCCCGGTCGATCGAGATCGCCGGCGAGATCGGGATTGGCTTCTCGAAGGTCCGCTTGTCGAAGGTCATCCGCGTGTTTCCGGGCCCATACCTGAAGGTCAGGTCCTGCAGCGGGCACTCGCCGCCCTTGTCGCAGACCGGACAGTCGAGCGGATGGTTGACGAGGATGAACTCGAGCGTGGCGTTCTGGGCTACCCGCGCCATCTCGGACGTGCGTGCCGTCTTGACGACCATCCCGTCCTGGGCTGTCAGGGTGCAGCCGGCCTGCGGCTTCGGCGGCATCCCCTCGACCTCGACCAGGCACATTCGGCAGGCGCCGACGGCGTCCCCGAGCCGCGGCTCGTAGCAGAAGACCGGGATCTCGATCCCCGCTGCGGCGGCCGTCTCAACGAGCCCCGTGCCGTTGGGAACCTGCACCGAGCGCTCGTCGATCTTGACGGTGACGAGCTCGGCCGCGCTCATTCCGGACCTCTCCGTGGACCTGGTCCCCGGACCGGTCCGGGGACCAGGTCCCGGGACATGCCTGGGGACCAGGTCCGGGGGCACTGGCCGTTCAAGCCGGCACCCCCTCCTCGACGACGGGATGGTGCGCGTGCTGGTCGACCGGCGCGAACAGGCCCTCGAGTGACGACTCGCCGCCGAAGGGGCAGCCGCCCTCGTCCACGTGGGCCCGGAACTCGTCGCGGAACTTGACGACGTAGCTCGCGACAGGCATCGCGGCGGCATCGCCCAGCGGACACAGGCACTTGCCCAAGATCCGGTCGCAGACGTCGAGAAGCAGGTCGAGCTGGGAGTGCGTCGCCTCACCGGACTCGATCGCCTCGAGCAGCTGCACCATCCAGCGCGTCCCTTCCCGACAGGGGGTGCACTTACCGCACGACTCGTGCATGTAGAACTGCGCAACGCGTAGCCCGAGCTGCACCATGCAGGCGCGGTCGTCCACGACGATCACGGCCGCTGCGCCCAGGAACGTGTCGAGGGCGCGCAAGGCGTCGTGCTCCAAAGGAACGTCGATCTGGTCGGCGGTCAGGATCGGCATCGAGGAGCCGCCGGGAATGACCGCTTTCAGCTCGCGCCCGTCGGGAATTCCGCCCGCGAGGTCGTAAATCACCTCACGGATCGTGATCCCCATCGGCAGCTCGTAGTTCCCGCCGTTGACGACGTTGCCCGAGACGCAGAACAAGCGGGTGCCTGTCGAGTCCGGCGGGACTCCGATCTTCGCGTACTCGGCGCCGCCCAGCTCGAGAACCTTCGGGATGGTCGCGATCGTCTCGACGTTGTTGATCAGCGTTGGCGACGCGTACAGCCCGGAGATGGCGGGAAACGGCGGGCGCGAGCGGGCCTGGCCACGCTTGCCCTCGAGCGACTCGAGCAGCCCGGACTCCTCGCCGCAGATGTAGGCCCCCGCGCCCCGGTGCAGCACGACCGTGACGCCGTCGAACAGCCCGGCGTCGCGCGCCTCGTCAAGCGCCACGCGGAGTGTTTCGAACGCGTCGAGGTACTCGCCGCGGATGTAGATGAAGACGTGCTGCGAGTCGATCGCCCGCGCCGCGATCAGCGAGCCCTCGATCAGGCGATGCGGCACCCGGTTCATGATCTCGCGGTCCTTGAACGTCCCCGGCTCCGACTCGTCGGCGTTGACACAGACGTAATGCGGCTTCGGGATCTGATCCGTCGGCGGGATGAACTGCATCTTCCTGCCGGTCGGGAAAAAGGCGCCCCCGCGGCCGCGCAGATTCGCCGTGTTCAGCTCGTCGATGATCGCCGCCGGCTCGAGCCCGCGCGCCCGTTCGAGCTGGGCGTACCCGCCCACGGCCCGATACTCGGCCAGCTTCGTCAGATCGCGCTCGTCGGCGCCGGCGAGGACGATGACCTCACTCATCACGTAGCTCCTGGAGGATCAGAGGGACGTCGCCGGCCGTCACGTTCAGCCGGTGACGGTCGTCGATCGCGACGACCGTGGGCCAGCCGCAGCCGCCGATGCACTCGACCGCGCGGAGGGTGAACTGGCCGTCAGCCGTCGTCTCACCCGGCCCGACGCCCAGCTCGGACTCGAACGCGGCCAGCACGTCCTGCGCGCCCCGGAGCCCGCAGCAGATGTTCGTGCACACCTCGACCAGGCGCCGTCCTACGGGGGCCAGATGGAACATGTCGTAGAAGGTCGCGACCCCTTTGCAGTACGCGGGTGTCAAGTCCAGAGCGTCGCCGACCTCCTGGAAGGCCTCCGGCGGCAACCACCCACCATGGCGTTCCTGCGCGATCCGCAGCGCCGGCATGACCGCCGAGCGCGACTCCGGGTAGTGCCCCGCGATCGCGCGCACCTCGTCGGCGAACGACCGCGCCATCAGCGATCGACCTCCCCCATCACGGTGTCCAGCGAGCCCACGATCGCAATCAGGTCGGCGATGTAACTCCCCTGCACCGTTGTCGCGGTTGCCTCGATCGCAGCGAACGACGGGGCGCGGAACTTCACTCTCCAAGGGCGGGCACCCCCGTCGGAGACGACGTAGCACCCGAGCTCCCCGCGCGGCGACTCGACACCGACGTAGACCTCGCCCTCGGGCACGCGGTACCCCTCGGTGACGATCTTGAAGTGATGGATCAGGGACTCCATCGACGTGTGCAACTCCTCGCGCGGCGGCAACACGACCTTCCGGTCGTCCGAGATCCAAGGCTCTCCATCCATCCGCTCGAGGCGGTCGAGGCACTGCTCGATGATCTCGACCGACGCTTGCATCTCCTCGATGCGCACCCGGTAGCGGTCGTAGGTGTCCCCGTGCGGGAAGACCGGCACGTGGAAGTGTGTCCGGTCGTAGAAGAGGTACGGCTGGTCGCGCCGGAGATCCCAGTCGACGCCGGACGCCCGCAGGATCGGCCCGGTCTGTCCGAGCGCGATCGCGTCGGCGCGGTTGAGCAGACCCAGCCCGCGCGTCCGCTCCTCCCAGATCTCGTTCTTTGCGAGCAAGCCGTCGTAGTCCGCGATTGCCTTCGGCATCCACTCGACGAACTTGCGGCACTCGGGGTAAAAGCCCGCAGGGATTTCCTCAGCGAGCCCGCCGGTCTGGAAGTACCGCGTGTGCATGCGGTAGCCGGCGACGAGCTCCGAGAGGTCGAGAACCATCTCGCGCTCGCGGAACGTGTACCAGAACATCGAGATCGCGCCGAGCTCGAGCGCTGCGGTCCCCAGCCAGACCAGGTGCGAGTGGATCCGGTTCAGCTCGCACAGAAGCATCCGCATCCAGGTCGCCTTGGGCGGGACCTCCAGCTCGAGCAGCTTCTCGATCGCGAGCACGAAGACGAGCTCGTTGTTCTGGTAGGCGAGGTAGTCGATCCGCGGGGCGTACGTGATCGCCTTCCACCACGACTTCTGCTCCATGTTCTTCTCGAAGCCGGTGTGGACGTAGCCGACCTTTGCATGGACCCCGACCACGACCTCGCCGTCGAGGTCGACGATCAGGCGCAGGACTCCGTGCGTCGAAGGGTGATTCGGCCCGAAGTTGACCGTCAGGATGTCGTCGGTATCCCTGACCGCGGGGTCGACCTCGAGCACGGTCGGGATCGGCGACGGGATCCTGGTGCCCTCGTAAATTGAATCTGGTGCCGGGCGGGCGGCGGTGGCCACTATTCCTCCCCCGAGAAACGGACCGGCTCGCCGCCAAGCGGGTAGTCCTTCCGCAGCGGGTGGCCTTCCCAGTCCTCGTCCATGAGCAGCCGTTCGGGATGCGGATGGCCTTCGAGCGGGATCCCCATCATGTCCCACGCTTCCCGCTCGAACCAGTCCGCTCCCGGCCACACGGAGACCACGCTCGGTATGGGCTCGCCGTCGTCGAGCCAGACCTGCACCCGCACGCGTGGTGCACCCGGCCGGATCGCGAGCAGGTGGTAGTTGAGCGAGAACCGCTTGGGCTTCGGAGCTGGAAGCGCCTGCAGCCCTTGGGTCATCGGCCGGTTCAGGTTCCGCCCTTGTGCGGTCCCGATGTACCCGGACACACCGGGCGACCCCCAGCCGAGGTAGTCGGTCGCCGCGATGTCGACGAGCATGTCGAAGCCGTGGTCGTCGCGGAGGAACGTGCAGGCCTCGACGACGCGCGCCGGATCGACGACGAGCGTTGTCTCGTCAAAGGCCTCGCGCGTCTCGACCAGCCCAGGAACGCCCTCGAACGACACTATTTGGCGACCCCGCCGACTTCGTACGCCGCAGGGACACCGGCCTGGATGCGCTCGTGCAGCCGGATGATCCCTTCCATCAGGCCCTCGGGGCGAGGCGGGCAGCCGGGGACGTAGATGTCGACGGGCAGGATCTTGTCGACGCTCTGGAGGACGGCGTAGTTGTTGAACATGCCGCCGGAGCTGGCGCAAGCGCCCATCGCGATCACCCATTTCGGCTCCAGCATCTGGTCGTAGATCTGCTTGATCGGCGCGGCCATCTTCTGGGCGACGCGACCCGAGATGATCAGCAGGTCGGCCTGGCGCGGCGAGGAGCGGAACGCCTCCATGCCGAAGCGCGCGATGTCGTACCGCGACGAGACGATCGACATCATCTCGATCGCGCAGCAGGCAAGCCCGAAGGTGTCCGGCCACATCGACTTCGTCTGCGACCACGCGACTGCCTTCTGCAGTGTGGTCAGGCCGAGCTGGGACTCGATGTCGCCGAGCTCCTGCTCGAACTCGCTCGGTCCCTTGTCCGGCCAGAGGACCCGCTCGGACTTGAGGCCGTGGTCAGCCAGGCGGGGCGACTTCGGCCGGTCTACTGCCACTCGAGCGCGCCCTTGCGCCAGACGTACACGTACGCGATCAGGAGGATCAGGAGGAAGAACGCGAACTCGGCGAACCCGAACCAGGCGAGCTGGTGCAGGACGACCCCGAGCGGATACAGGAAGACGATCTCGATGTCGAAGACGATGAACAGCATCGCCGTCAGGTAGAAGCTGATCGTGAAGCGCTGGCGCCGTGGCGGCCCGGTCGAAACGCCGGACTCGAACGGGATCCCTCGACTCCGCGTTCGGCGCTTCGGACGTGTCGCGAAGACGAACGACATGACGACCATCGAGATCGGGATCACCGCCGCGAACAGCCCGTAGATCAGAAACGGCAGCCAGTTGTCGAGCACCCGTGTTCTCCTCCCGCCAGCCCCTGGCGGCCGGAACGTATCAACTATCGGCGCGGTGGCACGAGGTCACCGAAAACC
>JALYLK010000267.1 GCA_030774275.1 Actinomycetota bacterium | reverse complement strand
GCTGCTGCCGCCGCAGCCTGCAGCGGCCACGGCGAGCGCTCCGGTCACCAGGGCGAAGACCGCCCACGCCAGGTAGCGCCTTCTAGCTCGACTCATGCTGCTCCTCCCGTTGGGGTTTCGTCTCGATTGCGTGCTCAGGACGCCATTCAAGGAGTACCCGGCGACCACGGGCGTCCAGCGCCTCTGTCGAGGACGTCTCGAGGTTCTGGCGGACGACGACGAGCTCGCCGCCGTCGTCGAGGTCGACGACGTACCGGGTGAACATGCCCGCGTAGACGACGTCGCGGATCCGGCCGGTGGCAGCGTTCTCGTCGTCACGACGCGCGCCGCCGTCGTTGGTCATGCGGATCTTCTCCGGCCGGACAGTGAACGTGCGGCCGGACCGCTGGAGAACGTTCGAGGCTCCGACGAAGCCGGCGACGAAGGCGTTCTCAGGACGTTCGTAGACCGCCGCCGGCGTGCCGATCTGCTCGATCTTGCCTTCGTTGAAGACCGCGAGGCGGTCGCTCATCGTCAGCGCCTCCTCCTGGTCGTGGGTGACATAGACGAAGGTGATCCCGACCTCGCGGACTGCGCGCTGGATCCGTTTCAGCTCGATCTGCATCTCCTGGCGGAGCTTCAGGTCGAGGGCGCCGAGCGGCTCGTCGAGCAGCAGCACCTGCGGGCCATTTACGAGCGCCCGCGCAAGCGCGACGCGCTGGCGCTGCCCGCCGGAGAGCTGGACCGGCTTGCGGTCGGCGAGCCCAGGGAGCTGGACCACCTTGAGGATCTCTTCGACGCGCAGTCTTCGCTCACGGCGAGGTACGCCTCTCACGCGCAAGCCGTACTCGACGTTCTCGCCCACCGTCATGTGCGGAAACAGCGCGTAGTCCTGGAACACCGTGTTGACGTCACGGGCGTACGGCGGCTCGCCGGTGACGTCGCGCCCGGCGAGCTCGATCCGCCCTTCGTCAGGCCGCTCGAAGCCGGCGATCAGGCGCAGCGTCGTCGTCTTGCCCGACCCCGAGGGCCCAAGCAGCGTGAAGAACTCCCCGGTCCCGATTTCGAGGTCGACGCGATCGACGGCGACCACGTCGCCGTAGGTCTTACGGACGCCGACGAGCCGCACATCCGGTGCGTCCACGCCTGCCGCCACGCCGGCCCCCGCCGAAGCCTGTTCCTGGATAGTCACTATTCAGCGCCGATTATCAGCATGCTCGGCGGCGCGACACAACGATGTGCTGCTTGTGGCTAGGAGCTTGGCCTTGCCTTGCAGCTCAAACTGGCAGGGCCAGGCCGGGGGCCTACTCCGCTTTGGTGGGCGCCTCCTCGCCAGGAACGTGAAGCAGGTTCTCGACCGCACGCACGCCCTGAACCTTGCGCGCCTGGGCGCCGAGGTCCTCGATCAGGTCAGGCTGCTCGAGCTCGCCGCGCAAGTAGACGACGCCGTCTTCGACGTTGACGTTGATCTGCCCCGCGGGCACCTCGGCGTCCCGAAAGATCTCGCTCTCGACCTTGCGGGCCAGCGTCACGTCGTCGGGCCGCCCTTTCCGGCCGGTCTGACGGAACGCCTTGGCTGTTCGCTTGATCGTTTCCTTGCGGCGCTTGCGGCCGTTATCGGGATCGAAGAAGTAGGCAAGCGCAGCTCCAACGGCTCCTCCGAGGGCAAATCGGGGCATCAGTCAGTCTCCTTGTGTCGAGGACGAGTCCGCGTGCGGCTACCGGTAGGCGGCCAGGCCAAACCCTCTACCCCGCGCAGCGAAGGTACAAGCTAGATCCGCGGAAAATCCGCAGGATTTTTCGCGGCTTAATCGCCCCAGTCGAAGTCGCGAGAGCGAGTCCATAGGCCGTCGTGTGCTTCGACAGCCGCAGGCTCCTCCACATCGTCTTCACCGGGCCACTTGAGGGCGATCGTCGGCTCCGCCGGGATGGCCGGCTCCGTGCCGTCCATCGTGTCCTCGATGCGGGCCTGCTCCTCGGTCTTGAACAGCGGATGGTTGTCGAACGGATCCTCGTTCTTGTAGCGGTCTAGCGGCAGCTCTCCGTCAAGCTCCGAGTTCCGCTCCTTCAGATCGAGGTGGTCCTGGATCACTTGAGAAAACAGCGAAGTCGTGTCTACAGCCATAGTCCTCCTCCGGGCGATTGGGGCCGTTCCCCCGAACAGCGGCGGATTCTAGCGGGCTCGACCGACGTAGCGACTGTGTGTCGATTCAAACGTGTCGATTCGAGCGATCCGTTTCGCCGCTACGATGCCGCCCGTGTTTCGATTGACGCGCCTGCTGACCCGACGTGCCGGAGCGGTCGGGCTCGTGCTCACCGCCTGGGACATCTGGAGGCGGATTCCGCCTCGACAGCGCGTAATGCTCCTCATGCTGGCGCGCAAGCACGGCCCCAGAATCGCCAAGCGCGCGGTCGAGTACCGCCGCAAGCGGCGTCGCTAGGAGGAACGTCCCTCCTAAGCGAGCGCTTCGCGGACGATCCGGTCTTGCTCGCGCAGGTGCGCTGTCGGGTACCCCTCGCTGGGGCTCGCGCGCCAGGGACGGCCGACGTAGCGGAGCTTGACCCCCTCGGGGAGTTTCTCCTCCAGCCGGTGCCGGAGCGCGCGCCACGGCCCCATGTTCTGGGGCTCCTCCTGCGCCCAAAGGACCTCCGCGAGATTCGGATACGACGCCACGAGCGCGGCCTTCTCTTCGACCGGGAACGGGTAGAGCTGCTCGATCCGGGCGATCGCGACGTGCTTCGCACTCTCGCGGAGTTCGTGCCCGGCGAGGTCGTAATAGATCTTTCCCGAGCAGAGGACGAGCCGCCGTACCTGCTCCTTGGCGGCGCTCGCGTCGTCGAGGACCGGCCGGAACGAGCCTTGCGCGAGCTCGACCAGGGTCGACGACGCCTGCTTCAGCCGCAAGAGCCCCTTCGGTGTCATGACGACGAGCGGACGCGCAGCCGGGTCGAGCGCCTGCCGGCGCGCGAGATGGAAGTACTGCGCCGCAGTCGTCGGGTTGGCGATCCTGATGTTCTCCTGCGCCGCGAGCTGCAGGAAGCGCTCCAGCCGTGCGCTCGAGTGCTCTGGCCCGTTGCCCTCGTAGCCGTGGGGCAGGAGGAGCGTGAGCCGTGAGGTCTGCCCCCACTTGGACAGCCCTGCGACGATGAACTGGTCGATGATCCCCTGTGCGTTGTTGACGAAGTCGCCGAACTGGGCCTCCCACAGGACGAGTGTCTCCGGCGCGGCGACCGAGTAGCCGTACTCGAACCCCATCGCCGCGGCCTCGGAGAGCGGAGAGTTGTAGAGCTCGAAGGAGGCCTGAGCGTCCTCGAGATGCTGGATCGGCGTGTATGTCTCACCGGTCTCGACGTCGTGCAGGACGTCGTGGCGGTGGGAGAAGGTTCCGCGCTCGGTGTCCTGCCCGGTCAGGCGGATCGGGATCCCCTCGACGAGCAGGCTCGCGAATGCAAGCGACTCGGCCTGGCCCCAGTCGATCCCGCCCTGGTCGAGCGCCTGCGGGCGGCGGTCGAGCTGCTTCTTGAGCTTCGGATGAATCGTGAATCCTTCGGGCACCGTGACGAGCGCCTGGTCGAGCTGTCGCAGCCAGTCGGAGGCGACGGCCGTGATCACCTCGGACCCGCTGGAGAATGGAATCCGCCCCTCGCTCGCGACCGCGGCCTGGCCGAATGACTCCTTCAGACGCTGATGCGCCTCCTTCAGCCTCGTCTCGACCTCGCGCTCGAGCACATCTGCATCCGCCTCGGAGAGCACGCCTTCTCCGACGAGCTTCGCGACGTACTGGTCGCGCACCGTCGGCTGCTGGGCGATCCGCGCAGCCATCAGTGGCTGGGTGTAGGC
>JALYLK010000266.1 GCA_030774275.1 Actinomycetota bacterium | reverse complement strand
CCGCCGCGACCGGGGGGGCCGCCTCGACGGCGGCCAGCAAAGAATTCAAGTTCAAGGGGAAGTGCGGATGCTCACCCACGTGCGCATGCATGAAACCCCTAAGAGCTCTCAACTTCAATCCCAGCCGTTCCGGTGCTCGTGTTAGCCTCGCGCCCGTGCGGCTGAAGCTGACCTTGCTCCTCGTAGCAGTAGTCCTCCTGGCGAGCGTCGCCGCGGGCTGCGGTGGCTCCAAAAAGTCGTCGGCGACGACGACGAGCTCAGGCTGCTCCGTCGATTCCTTGAACCTCGTCAAGAGCGGTCAGCTAACGATCGGCACCGACAACCCCGCGTTCCCGCCGTGGTTCGGAGGGACACCGCCGAAGGGATCGATGTGGAAGGTGAGCGACCCGACCTCAGGGCAGGGATTCGAGAGCGCAGTCGCATACGCCGTCGCGAACAAGCTGGGCTTCAAAAAGACCAATGTCCACTGGGTCGTCGTGCCGTTCGACCAATCGTTCAAGCCGGGCGCGAAGAATTTCGACCTCGACGTCAATCAGATCTCGTTCACGCCCGCGCGAGCGAAGAGTGTCGACTTCAGCGACTCGTACTACGACGTCAACCAGGCACTGGTCGGCCTGAAAGGCACGCCGATCACGTCAGCCAAGAGCACCGCGGACGTCAAGAAGTACAAGCTCGGCGCGCAGATCGGGACGACGAGCTACGACTACATCATCAAGAACATCAAGCCGAGCAAGCAGCCCTCCGTCTACAACACCTCGAACGACGTCAACTCGGGCCTGAAGGCACACCAGATCGACGGGATCGTCGTCGACCTCCCGACCGCGTTCTACATCACGGCCGTCCAGATCCCGCAGGCCACGATCGTCGGGCAGTTCCCCACCGTCGGCACGCCCGAGCATTTCGGAATGGTGCTCGCAAAGGGAAACAGCCTCACTTCATGCGTCGACAAGGCCCTCGCCTCGCTGAAGAGCGACGGCACCCTTGCCAAGATCCAGAAGGAGTGGCTGTCGAGCAAGGCGAACGCGCCCGTCTTGAAGTAACCCGTTCGACCGCGTGAGCGTCGACGCGGAGAGCGGCCGCGCCAACCGCAGGTCGCGCATCCTCGGCGACCTCCAGGGTGGCCGAAACATCGCCGTGGCCGTGGCGAGCACGGTCGTCTTCTTCGCCGTCATCGTCGTGGTGGTCGTCAACTCGGCCGGCTGGCCGGAGGTTCGCAAGGCGTTCTTCGACCGCCAGCTCTTCACCGACTCGTTTCCGGAGATTGCGCGTGCATTTCTGCTCAACGTCCGCATCTTCTGCATCGCGGAGGTGGTGATCCTCGTCGCCGCTCTCGGCATCGCGGTGCTCCGAGGCCTGCCGGGGCCGGTGCTCTTTCCGTTCCGGCTGCTGGCTGTCGTCTACACGGATCTCTTCCGCGGCATCCCGACGATTCTCGTGATCTACATCCTCGGTTTCGGGGCGCCGGCTCTTCAGCTTTCCGGGGTTCCGAACTCACCGTTCTTCTGGGGAGTCACGGCGCTCGTGCTCGTCTACTCTGCCTACGTCGCCGAGGTCTACCGGGCCGGCATCGAGTCAGTGCATCCGAGCCAGGAGGCAGCCGCGCGCTCACTCGGGCTTTCACACGCGAAGACTCTCCGGTTCGTCATCATCCCGCAGGCCGTGCGCAGGGTGATTCCGCCTCTCCTGAACGACTTCATCGGCCTACAGAAAGACTCTGCGCTCGTCGCGTTGATCGGGCCGATCGAGGCGTTTCGGCAGTCGCAGATCGACGTCGCGGCAACGTTCAACTACACCCCCTACCTGGCGACGGCGCTGCTCTTCTTGCTGCTGACCATTCCGCTCGCGCGGCTGACCGACTGGCTGGTCGCGCGCGACCGACGGCGCCAGAGCGGCGGGGGCGCGCGATGAACGCCAAAGAGGCTGCCTTGCGCCTCGAAGGAGTCCGGAAATCGTTCGGCTCGGTCGAGGTCCTGCGCGGTGTCGACCTCGATGTCGGCGAGCACGAGGTCGTCTGCCTGATCGGGGCCTCCGGCTCCGGCAAGTCGACGCTGCTGCGTTGTATCAACCTGCTCGAGCGGATCGACGCGGGCCGGATCTTCCTGCACGGAGAAGAGATCTCGCACGGCGTTGATGCGAACAAGGTGCGCCGACGGGTCGGGATCGTCTTCCAGGCCTTCAACCTCTTCCCGCACATGAACGTACTTCGCAACGTGACGCTCGCCCCCACGCGGGTGCTCGGAAAACGCCGCGTTGAGGCCGAAGCCGAGGCGATGGCGCTGCTCGAGCGCTTCGGCCTCGCCGACAAGCGCGACGAGTATCCGGACCGGCTCTCCGGCGGTCAGCAGCAGCGCGTCGCGATCGTCAGGGCACTGGCGATGCGGCCCGATCTGATGCTGCTCGACGAGGTGACCAGCGCCCTCGACCCCGAGCTCGTGGCCGAGGTGCTGAGCGTGATCCAGGAGCTCGCCGAGGGAGGAATGACGATGCTGATCGCGACCCACGAGATGAGCTTCGCGCGCGACACTGCTGACCGGGTGTGCTTCCTCGACGCCGGCAGGATTCTCGAGCAAGGACCTCCCGAGGAGATCTTCACACGTCCACGCGAGCTGCGAACGCAACAGTTCCTGGAGCGCATAATCGCCGCGGGGAGGCTTTGATGCAGCGTCTGCGC
>JALYLK010000265.1 GCA_030774275.1 Actinomycetota bacterium | reverse complement strand
TGATCGGGATCAACGCACAGATCCGCAGCGATTCCGGGAGCGCCGAAGGTGTTGGTTTCGCGGTGCCAATCGACTCCGCGCGACGGTCGATGACGCAGCTGATCGCGGCACGACGTGTGTCGTATGCCTACGTGGGGATCGAGACTGAGGACTTGATCCCGACGATCGCCAGGCGGCTCCATTACCCGGTTTTGCACGGCGCAGTCGTGACGAAGGTGAATCCGAACTCGCCTGGCGCGCAGGCCGGGCTGCGGGCCGGAACCGACAAGCAGGAGTTGCTCGGCGCGCCATTCATCAGCGGCGGCGATGTGATCGTCGCGATCGCGGACCACCCGGTCGGAAGCGCCGAGGACGTCGTTCGGGTCGTCACGGAGCAGCTTTCTCCGGGACAGTCCGTTCCAATTACCTTCATCCGCGGAGGACGGCGCCACCAGGTGACGATCAAGCTCGCGGAGCGGCCCGCCAATCCCGGCGGCTAAAGGTGCTCGCTTGCGACACCGACGTGGAGGACGTTCGGGCTTGGCCCGGACGTCCGTTTAATCCCCGTTGGCAGATTCGATGCCGGCGAGTTCTCCCCGAAACAGGCTCATAAGGTTATGCGCGGAAGCGGAGAGGGAAGAGAGCCATGATGGACCCGCAAGACCGATCGGTTCGGCTGACCATTCCGGCCAAGGCCGAGTACATCACCCTCGGCCGCCTTGCCTTGACGGCGATCGCGCGCGTCCGCCCGCTTTCTGAGGAGACGCTCAGCGATCTGAAGCTTGCCTTGACCGAGGCATGCACCAACTCGGTCCGGCACGCCTACCGGGAAGGGCGAGCGGGGAAGGTCGAGATCGTCTACCAGATCGAGCCCGACCGGCTCGCCGTGGAGGTCACCGACGATGGTGAGGGCTTCGAGCCCGCCGACCTCGTAGGCGAGGGCAACGGCGACCTCAGCGAGGGGGGTCTGGGAATCGCGATCATCCGTGCGCTCGCCGACGAAGTTGAGATTGGCGAGCGCGAGTCGGGAGGATCACGGCTTCGCTTCGTGAAGTTCCTCGACGAGTAGCGTTTATTCTGCGCGCTCTCGTCGTCTGAACACACCACTCGCCTCGCCTCGACCCCATGCTCCAGCTCGTCAACGTCGGAAACAAATCGCTGCTCGATTACGGCACGATTGCTTCGCGCGGCCTGATGGAAGAGATCCGCAGGCTCGCCGCCCAGCTCGAGGGCAAGCGCGTGCTGCATCTCTCCGCGACGGCGTTCGGAGGCGGCGTGGCGGAGATCAACTACGCGCTCGTGCCACTGATGCGCGATGCAGGGCTCGACGCAGAGTGGCGCATCATCCGCGGCGCTGACGAGTTCTTCGCAGCGACGAAGACGATTCACAACGGCCTCCAGGGGTCACCTCAGGGGTTGACGCCCGAGCAGGAGGAGGTCTTTCGCCGCTTCAACGAGGAGAACGCCCAGGAGCTCGAGGACGACTACGACTTCGTGATCATTCACGACCCGCAGCCGGCGTTCGTGATCGAGCATTTCCCCTCGTCGCAGGCGCGCTGGATCTGGCGCTGTCACATCGACCTCTCGACGCCGAACCAGAGCGTGCTCCAGTTTCTCCTGCCGGCTCTGGACCGCTACGACGCCGCGATCTTCCACATGAACGAGTACGTCCCGGCTGCGGCTGGTCTGCCGCCCTCGTACATCTGGCCGCCGGCGATCGATCCGCTGACGCCGAAGAACATGGCGCTATCGCCCGAGGACGCTGCTTACATCGTCGACCAGTTCGGAATCGACGTCGAGCGGCCGCTCCTTACCCAGGTCTCGCGGTTCGACCCCTGGAAAGACCCACTCGGGGTGATCGACGCCTACCGGCTGGTCAAGGAGCGGTTCCCCGAGGTGCAGCTCGCGCTCGTCGGTTCGATGGCTCACGACGATCCCGAGGGGTGGGACTACTACAACCAAACCGTCGCCTACGCCGACGGCGACCCGGACATCTACATCCTCTCCAACCTGAACAACATCGGCGGCGTGGAGGTCAATGCCTTCCAGGTCCACTCGCACGCCGTGATCCAGAAGTCGATACGCGAAGGCTTCGGGCTGACGATCACCGAGGCGCTCTGGAAGACGCGGCCGACCGTCGCCGGGCGGGTTGGCGGCATCGTGCGCCAGATTCAGGACGGCGAGACGGGCTGGCTCGTCGACTCTCCTGCCGAGTGTGCCGAGGCGTGCATCGAGGTCCTGCGCGACCCCGCCGAGGCGCGTCTACGAGCGCTGAAGGGCAAGGAGTATGTGCGGCGCAACTTCCTGATGCCGCGGCTGCTTCGCGACTGGCTCGTGCTCTTCAACCGCTTGCTGGGAAACGACACCGCGGGCGCGGAGCTCGCCGTCGTCGGCGCGGCGTAGGCGCTCGCTTGCGACGCCGCAGTGGAGGCCGCAGCGGCTTTGCCGGCGCGGCCGTTTAAACCCGGTTGACAGAGACACGGCCGGGGCGGAGCTCGGCCTCGTCAGCGCGGCCTAGCCGTCAGGTCAACGCGCCGCGTTACGCTTGTGCTCGATGGGGGAGCGGCGCAGGCTGATTGTCGTCTCGAACCGTGGGCCGGTTTCGTACTCACGCGAGAACGGCGAGCGGGTCGCCAGCCGCAGTGGCGGCGGCCTCGTGACGGCACTCCGCGGGTTGGTCTCCCACCACGACGTGACGTGGATCGCGAGCGCGATCACCGACGAGGACCGCGTTGCAGCCCAGGAGACGATCGAGGAGACGGCGAGAGACGGCTCGCCGTTCCGGCTGCGTCTGGTCGAGCACAACCCGGCCGCCTACGACTGGTTCTACAACGTGGTCTCGAACCCGATGCTGTGGTTTCTCCAGCACTACCTCTGGGAGCTCGCCTACACGCCCGCGGTCGATCACGGTTTTCAGCACGCCTGGGACGAGGGGTACGTCCGGATCAACGAAGGCTTTGCAGCCGCGGTCCTCGAGGAGCTCGAGGCTGAGCCGGACGCGGCGGTTCTCTTCCACGACTATCACCTCTACCTGGCGCCGAGGATCGTCCGCGAGGAGGCGCCCGACGCGACCCTCTCCCACTTTGTCCATATCCCCTGGCCGCAGCCGGACTACTGGCGAATCCTCCCGCAGGAGATGCGCTACGCGATCCACGACGGGTTGCTGGCGAACGATGTGGTCGGCTTCCACTCGAACCGCTGGCGGTTGGCCTTCCTGCGCTGCGCCGTGGACATCGCGGGCGCCGAGGGCAACTTCAGCGACTGGACCGCGGATCACCGTGGTCGCCGGACTCGTGTGGCCGCTTCGCCGATCTCGATCGACCCCGAGGAGTTCGATGAGCTCGCCGAGAGCCCGGCGGTGCTCGAAGCCGAGCGCGAGATAGTCGAGCGGCGACCGGAGTGCCTGATCGTTCGCGTCGACCGGACCGACCCGTCGAAGAACGTCGTTCGCGGCTTTCGGGCCTTCGAGCTCTACCTCGAAGCACATCCCGAGATGCACGCGCGAGTGACGCTGCTCGCCCTGCTCGACCCCTCGCGTCAGGACATCCCCGAGTACTCCGAGTACCTCGGCGCGATCCAGCGTGAGGCCCGGCGCGTCAACGACCGCTTCCAGAGCAGCGACTGGTCGCCGATCGATCTTCAGATCGGGGACGACTTTCCTCGCTCGATAGCTGCGTACAAGCAGTTCGATGTGCTCTTCGTGAACGCCATCTTCGACGGCCTCAATCTGGTCTCGAAGGAAGCTCCGCTGGTCAACACGCGTAACGGTGTCGTTGTCTTATCGGAAAACGCCGGAGCGTCCGAGGAGCTCGGTTTATGGACGCTGACGATCAATCCCTTCGACGTCGCGGCCCAGGCGGGGGCGATCCATGAGGGGCTTGAGCTCCCCGCCGACGACCGCCGGGCTCGCCTCGAGGCGATCCGAGCGCATGTCCGCGAGCACGATCTCGCGCGCTGGCTAGCCGGGCAGCTCGACGAGCTCGATCGGGCTTCTGCACGGGTTCGATAGCCCGCACAGCGGTACGGTTCATCCATGGGCAAGCTCTCGCACGTCGACGAGACAGGCGCCGTCCAAATGGTCGATGTCGGCGGCAAGGCTCTCTCTCGGAGACGCGCGGTCGCGCAGGCGGAGGTGCGGATGGCGGCAGACACACTGCGGCGCCTGCGCGAGCTGCCGAAGGGTGACGCGCTTGCGACGGCTCAGGTCGCGGGGATCATGGCCGCCAAGCGAACCGCGGATTTGATCCCGCTTTGCCACCCACTTCCGCTGACGCACGTCGCGGTTGAGCTGGAGGTCGGCGACGCCGCGGTGACGATCCTGGCGAGCGCCGAGACGACTGCGCAGACCGGCGTCGAGATGGAGGCGCTGACCGCCGCATCGGTTGCTGCGCTGACCGTCTACGACATGGCAAAGGCAGTTGACAAGGAGCTCGAGATCACGGGCGTGCGCCTGGTCGAGAAGACGAAAGATCCTGCGTGAAAGCCGCTGTGCTGACGGTCTCCGACGGAGTCTCCGCCGGCGAGCGAGCCGATGAAAGCGGAGATCTCCTGGCCGAGCTGCTCGCGGCGGAAGGGTACGAGGTCGAGCGGCGGGTCGTTCCGGACGACCGGGAAACGATCGCGGATGCGATCGTCGAGCTCGCCGAGGAGGCGGCGCTCGTGCTCACCACGGGCGGCACCGGGCTTGGCCCACGCGATGTGACGCCGGAGGCAACCTCGGAGGTGCTGGAGCGGGCGGCGCCCGGGATTGCCGAGGCGATCCGGGCCGATTCGATCGCCAAGACGCCGCACGGCTTGCTCTCTCGCGGGGTCGCCGGCGTCCGCGCCGAGACGCTCGTGGTCAACCTACCCGGCTCTCCGGGCGGCTGCCGTGACGGTTTCGCCGTCCTGCAGCCGGCGCTCCGTCATGCGCTCGACCTGCTCGCAGGCGAGCAGACTGCTCACCGACAAACATGAGCACGGCTGCACTTATTTACCCGAGGCGCTTCGCGTCGCTCGTCAAGATCGAGCACACCGTCTTCGCGTTGCCGTTCGCCTACGTCGGCGCACTGCTCTCCGTCAACAAGATCCCGTCGGCGCATGACCTGGTCTGGATCACGCTGGCGATGATCGGCGCCCGCTCGCTCGCGATGGGATTGAACCGGCTGATCGATTCAGCCATCGATGCGCGCAATCCTCGGACGGCGACGCGTGAGCTCCCCAGTGGCCTGCTGAGCCGCAGCCAGGTCTTTCTCTTCTGCGCCGCCTCGCTTGCGCTCTTTCTCGTCGCGGTCTTTCAGCTCGATCCGATCGTGCGTTGGCTCTGGCCGATTCCTGTCGCCGCGTTCGTCGTCTACCCGTATTTGAAGCGCTGGACCTGGCTCTCCCATTTCTGGCTCGGGGCTGTCGACGGCCTCGCCCCCGTCGGCGCCTGGGTCGCGATCACCGGGCAGCTGCCCTGGCCGGCCTGGGCGCTTGGCGCTGCTGTTGCGCTGTGGGTCGCGGGCTTCGATCTCTTCTACTCGCTCTTCGATCTCGAGGTCGACCGCGAACAGGGGCTCCACTCGTTCGCGACGCGGTTCGGCGAGCGTCGTCTCTTCTGGGGCGCGCGTCTCGCGCATGCGGCGACCGTTGCTCTGCTGGCCGTAGTGGGCTTCGGACTTCACCTCGGCCTGTTCTACTGGCTCGGTATCGGCGCGGTGGCTGCGCTCCTCGCGTACGAGCACGCGCTCGTTCGCCCCGGCGACCTGCGACGGCTGAATGCGGCCTTCTTCACGATGAACGGGGTTATCAGCCTCGTCTTCTTGGGCTTCGTGCTCGCCGAGGTGGCCAGATGAGGCGTCGCTTGCGATGCCGACCTGGAGGCTGTGGCGGCTTTGCCGCCGCAGCCGTTCAAACCCGGCTGTTGGGCCCATGCGCTTGGAATGACGAGGACGAGTCCGTATGAAAGTGGCGGCGCTCTACGACATTCACGGCAACCTGCCTGCGCTCGAGGCTGTTCTAGCCGAAGTCCCCGACGAGGCCGCGATCGTGATCGGAGGAGACGTGTTCTCCGGGCCCATGCCGTCCGAGACGCTTTCCCGAGTCCGCGGCGTCGGCCCGCGCGTCAGGTTCGTCCGCGGCAACGCCGACCGTGACCTCGGCCCGTACGAGGAGCGGTGGCGGGACAGGTACGAATGGTTGTTGGCGCAGTTGACGGCGGACGAGTGGGCGGCCGCGGAGGCCTGGCCGCCGACGGTGACACTCGAGGTGGACGGACTCGGGGAGACGCTGTTTTGCCACGGCACGCCTCGCAGCGACCTTGAGGCGATCACTGCGATCACGTCGGATGACCGTCTGCGGGAAATCCTGTCCGAGGTGACGGCCGAGAGCGTCGTATGTGGTCACACGCACCATCAGTTCGACCGCCGAATCGATGGGACCCTAGTCGTCAACGCGGGGAGCATCGGGATGCCGTATGAAGGCCGGCCGGGTGCCTACTGGGCGTTGCTCGGGCCGGAAGTGGAGCTCCGCCGAACCGAGTACGACGTCGCGGCGGCGGCCGAGGCAATTCGGGCGACGTCGTATCCAGACCCTGAAGAGAAGATCGAACTGCTGATGAATCCGCACACGGCGGAGGAGGCGGCAGAGGTTCTCGAACAGCGTGCGCTCGAGGAGGCGGGGTGATTCGAGCACGGGGGGTAGCGCGCCGCTTCGGGGACAAGCGGGCGCTCGAGCCGGTCGACTTCGAGCTTCCGCGCGGCGGTTTCCTCGTCGTCACCGGCCCGAACGGATCCGGGAAGACCACGTTGCTGCGGCTTTGCGCCGGCCTGCTGATCCC
>JALYLK010000264.1 GCA_030774275.1 Actinomycetota bacterium | reverse complement strand
GGATCACCGGGAGCGCCGCCGCGGACCGCGCGCCGATCATGATCGCGGCCGAGGCTCATCTCGACCCGCGGTTCAAGGGCTTCTCGAACCTTCCCGAGGACGAGTACGAGTCGATTCTCGCGGTGCCGATCCTCGCGCGCGAGAAGCTGGCGGGAGCGCTGAACGTCCGGACGCGCAGGCCGCGCGAGTTCACGAAATCGGAGGTGGAGCTCCTGGTCGCGATCGCCGCGCAGGTGGCGCAGACGATCGAGCATGCCCAGCTCTACGCGGACGCACAGCGCCGCGTAGGCGAGCTCGAGGCATTGGCGAGGATCTCCGAGGCGGTCTCCGAGTCGCTCTACCTCGAGGAGTCGCTTGAAGCGATCGTCAAGACGACGATGGACGCGGTCGGCGCGACGGGAGCGGCGCTAGTGCTTGAGGACGGCGGCATTGCCCGGCCCGAGGGGCGTGCCGGGGCGTTTGCTGTACGGATCCCATTGCGGTGGAAGGGGCGGCAGATCGGCGAGCTCGTCTGCGACCGCGACACCGACTTCACGTCCGATGAGCGCGCGCTGCTCGCCTCGATCGCACATCACGCAGCAGTTGCGCTCGAGCACGGCCGTGCGGTCATGCGCGGGGTGCTCGCCCAGGAGATCCACCACCGGGTGAAAAACAATCTCCAGACGGTCGCCTCGCTGCTTCGCCTGCAGGCGCGAGCCGAGGATGGCGTCGATCCTCGGAAGGCTCTCGACGACTCGGTCAACAGGATCCTGGCAATCGCCGCGGTGCACGAGGTACTGACCGAGCAGCGTGACGAGGAGGTCGATCTCGGTGAGTTGCTCGACCGTTTGCGGGCGATGCTCGTGCAGGGAATCGGCGCGGGGAAGCGTGTCGAAGCAGAACTCGAGCCTGTCTCGCTGGCGGGGAACCGTGCGACTGCGCTCGCGCTCGTCTTCAGCGAACTTCTCCAGAACGCGCTCGAGCACGGTGGCGACGAGGTGCGGATCGAGCTCGCGACGCGAAACGGACGCGCGTTGCTTGCGATCTCCGACGACGGCGGCGTAGACGAAGAAGTGCGCAGCGGCACAGGCCTCTCGATCGTCCGTGCGCTCGTCCGCGACGAGCTGCAGGGAACCTTCGAGCTGCGCAGCGAGTCGGGCACGCGCGCGGAAGTGCTGTTTCCCGCCTGATCGACCGGGTCCTCGGTGCGTGCCGAGCCGTCCAAATGATCTAGATCACAAGGCCCGGCATCACGACCCGGGCTGTCCCTCGGCGGGTCCGACCAGGTGATCTAGATCACAAGCGAAGGCTCACGGCACCAGGGTTCGGACCAGCTCCGAGTACTGACGGGCTTCGCGGAGCTGCCCGAGCTCGTAGGGAGTCGGGAGTCGGCCCTGCAGAAGCTTCGTCAGTATCTGGTCGACCGCCTCGGTGTTCGTGTCGGCGATGGTTCGCTCGGTGATTGCGATTCGTCGGACCGTCGTGTAAGCCGGTGCTGGAACTCCGAGCCGCTTTGCGACCGGCCCCAGCGCACGCCGAATTTCGGCGTACGGCAGACCGCGCGAGTCGAGGATCTGAATCGCCTCCACCAGCCGCTGGTCGATGGCTTCCAAGCCCATGCCGCGGAAGATGGACGAACAAAATGCGCGCGTCTGTGTCTGTTCCGTGCCGAAACCCTGACCGTGTGATCTAGATCACAAGCGAAGCGCGCACCGACCCGCTTCGCGGCTCGTATAGGACACTGTTGGGAGTGCGGATTCTGGTCGCAGAGGATGAGACGATCATCAGGCTCGACCTGGTCGACATGCTTGGACGCGCCGGGCTCGAGGTTTGTGCCGAGGCACGCGACGGTGAGGAGGCGGTGGAGCTCGCCCGCCGGCACGAGCCGGATCTCGCGATCATGGACGTGAAGATGCCGCGGCTCGACGGGATCGAGGCGGCTCGCCGGATCCTGGACGAACGGCCGATCCCGATCGTGATGCTCACGGCCTACGGGCAAGACGAGCTTGTTTCGCGCGCGGTCGAGGCCGGGGTCTTCGGCTACCTGGTCAAGCCGTTCCGCGAGCAGGATCTGTTGCCGGCGATTCGGGCGGCGCGTGCCAGGCACGAGGAGCTGCTCGAGCTGCGCGAGGAGGCCGAGTCGCTTGCTGACGCACTCGCCTCGCGCAAGGCCATTGAGAGGGCCAAAGGACTCCTGATGGAGAAGGAAGGGCTGTCCGAGCAGGACGCATTCGCCCGCTTGCGGAAGGCGAGCCAGGTCTCGGGCCGGCCGCTGAAGGTCGTCGCCGAAGCCGTCGTCGCCACCCTCGGCGACACGGCGGCTTAACCAAACGTCAACGAAGCGTGCGCTTTGCCGGGCCGATCTTTTGGTTGACTTGGATCGACCAACGACAAGGAGCTCTTTCGTGGCCACGGCGGGTACCGGGGCGCAATCGAATGGCAGGCTCCACGTCGGAACTTCAGCCGGCACCGCCGGTCTGGCCGGCAGGCTCGGTTCCAGAGGGAGCCGGACATTCGGCTGGTCGGTGGCGCTCCTTGCAACTGCCTTTGCGCTGACCGCCGGGCTCGTCGGCGTCTACCGCTATCTCGGCAACTTCTGGCTCTACCGCGGGTACCCGCCGCCACGAGATCCGGCCTGGGTCAAGGAGCGTGGAACGGTTCAGACGATCGCTGTGACCAGTCCGGCGATCGGCGGACGCAGTCAGCAGGTGATCGTCTTCCTGCCGCCCGGTTACGCCGCTCATCCTCACCGCCGCTACCCGGTCATCTATCTCCTGCACGGGTCACCGGGCCTTCCGAACGCGCTGCTGCTGACGGTGAAGACGGGAGTCGTCGAGGACGAGTTGGTTGCGAAGCACCAGATCCGGCCGATGATCCTCGTGATGCCGTTCGGCTCTTCGGGCCGGTTCACCGACACCGAGTGGGCAAACGGCGTCCGGGCTGATTCAGGGTGGGAGACCTTCCTGGCCCGCGACGTCGTCCGCGCGATCGACGCTCGCTATCGCACAATCCGCTCCGGGGCGGGCCGCGCTCTGGCGGGCCTCTCCGAAGGGGGGTACGGGTCGCTGAACGTGGGCCTCCACCACCCCGGCGAGTTTCGAGTGCTCGAGAGCTGGTCGGGCTACGAGCGCGCGGACAAGATCCTCTCGATCTTCGGTCGGGCCAAGGGTCGGCTGGCCTACAACAGTCCGCAGGCGTACCTGCCCGCAGTCGCTCGCCGGCTCCGCAAGCGGGGAACGTATGTCTGGTTCTACTCGAGCCGAGGCGACCGCTTTCTAGGCCAGAACTCGTCATTCGCCCACGAGCTCGCGCGCCTGCGTATTCGCCACAGCTTCATGGTCGTGTCGGGTGGACATACCTGGCGGGCCTGGCGCGAGAACTTTCCGCAGGCGATCCGCGCCGCCTCGAAGGGATTGAGCGTTGGCTAGAGCGTTTCGTCTCGCAGGGCTCACGGCTGGTGGCCTGCTCGCGTTCGTGGTCGTCGTCTCGGCGCAAGGGTGGCTGTACGAGTTGCGCGGGTCGACGTTGATCGGGCCGCAGGTGCACGACGCATTGCCCCTCGACGAGCTTCCGCGGCACGACTCGGTCTCGCTCCTCCTCTTCGCGGGCGTCTGGGCCTGCGCCGGGATCCTTGTCGGGCTTATCGCGAGGAAAGCGCGCATCGACCGCCTGACGGCGGCGTTGTTCGCGGCTCTGGCGACCGGGCTCTGGCTCTTCGTGACCACCTGGGTCTCGCTCGTGGTCGTTCGCCAGGTTGCGAACCGGCAAGCCTTCCACGCTGCGATCCATGTGCCGGCGCTCTACCTCGCGGCCGGTCTGATCGGGCTGGGCTGCGCCCTGCTCGGGCGGTCAGACGCCCGGCCGTCACAGAGAGCGCCCCTCGTCCTTGCCGCGCTCGTCGCCGTTGCCGGAATCCTCGACATCGCCTCTGCCGTGACGCCGGAGCTCTCCAATCGAGTGCAGCTGATCGAGGGGGTCGCTCCGAACGCCGTCCCAGGCCTGGCGAGCGCCTTGATCGTTCCCACGGGCCTGGCGCTGATCCTGCTCGCGCGAGGCCTTCGCCGGCGTCGCCGGCGCGCCTGGCAGCTGACGGTCGCGCTCGTGGTCGTTGCCGCTTTCCTGCACATCCTCAAGGGACTCGACTACGAGGAGGCGACCGTCAGCATTGCGCTCGCGCTCGCCCTGGTCGCCCGACGACACGACTTCGAGGGCGGCGGCGACCCGGCAACACGGATCGAGGTCGGTGTCCGGGCGCTCGTCTACACGCTTGCGATCTTCGCCTACGGGACGGCGGCCTTGTGGATCAACCGGATCGAGGCAGACCGGCCGTACACGCTCGGCTTCGCTCTCCGGGAGACGGCGACTGCGCTCGCGGGACTCAATCCGCGTGGGTCGGCGCACCTGAGCGGCCCCTTCGGCGAGTGGTTCCCCTGGTCCGTCTTCCTGCTTGGTGTCAGCGGCGGGCTCTGGCTGCTGGCCACTTGGCTTGCTCCGTGGCGTTATCGCTGCGACCCCCGGGAGCATGAGCATCAACTGGTGCGAGCTCTCGTCGACGAGCACGGGACGGACACGCTTTCGCCGTTCGTTCTCCGCTCGGACAAGTCGTACTTTTTCAGCGCGGACGGACGTGCGTTCCTCGCCTACAAGGTCGTGGCCTGCGTCGCGGTCGTCTCCGGCGATCCCATCGGTGACCCGGACGCGGTCGAAAGCCTGCTGCCGGCTTTCCAGGAGTTCGCACACGAGCGCGATTGGCGGGTTGCGGTGCTCGGCGCCGGCGAGCGCTGCCTTCCGCTCTACGGCCGCAACGGGCTCCGGGCCCTCTACCACGGTGACGAGGGTGTGATCGATGTTGCCTCGTTCTCGCTCGAGGGCCGCGCCGTCCGCAAGGTGCGCCAGTCCGTCCACCGGCTCGAGCGGGCCGGCTATTCGGCGAGCTGTGTCTTAGCCGGCGACGTGGACGAGTCGCTCGCGAGCGAGCTGACGGAGGTGGCGGCGGAGTGGCGCGGCCCGCAGCCGCAGCGCGGCTTCACCATGGAGTTCGACTCGCTTTTCGATGTCGGGGGCTCGGACGCGCTGTTCGTGATCGGGCGAGACGCTTCCGGCGCAGTGGCCGGCTTTTTCCACCTTGCCGTGTCGCGGGCGGGCCAGGCGCTCTCGCTCTCGTCGATGCCGCGCCGGATGACGACGCCGAACGGGTTCAATGAGTGGCTGGTCGCCGAGACGGTCGGCTGGGCGAGGCAACACCGCTTCGAGCGCGTGTCGCTGAACTTCTCTCCCTTTGCGGCGGTCCTGGCGCCGAACGGCGCGTTGTCCGCGTCGCAGCGCGTTCAACGCAAGGTGCTCCACCAGCTGAAAGGCACGTTCCAGCTCGACAACCTGCTCGCATTCAACCGCAAGTTCTTCCCGCAGTGGCAGAAGCGCTACGTCGTCTTCGAACGGTTCGCCGACCTGCCTCGCGTCGGCATCGCCGGTTTGGCCGCGGAGGGCTATCTCCCGCTCGTGGGGCAGCGGCGCTGAACACCTCGGCCGCAGCCTCGTTCGTTCTCGCGGCCGGCTCGGCGCTTGCCCTCAACTGGGCCTATTTCACGCAGCACCAGCAGGCGTCCAAGCTGCCGCCGCTCAGCGTCAGGCGGCCGATTCGCTCGCTGGTTCTCCTCTTCTCGGATCGTCGCTGGGTCACGGGTTTCGCGATCGGGATCGGCGGCTGGGTGCTCTACGTCGCCGCGCTCTCGCTCGGGACGCTCTCACTGGTGCAGGCCGCCTCGGCCGGTGGGATCGGGATTCTCGCCCTGCTCGTCTGGCGGCTCGGAGGCGTCCGGCTCTCCCGCCGTGAGTGGACCGGCGTCGGGTTGGCAATCTCGGGTCTCGTCCTGCTCGCGGTCTCGCTCGCGCAGACCGGTACGAGTCACCCCTTTGCCGCCCACGCCTCATGGCTCGCTGTAGCGGCCTGGATGGCGGTGACGGGCGTCGTGGCTGCGGCGTTCGCCGGTCCGTTCTCGCGCCTGCTTGCCGGAGGCGCTGGGCTCGGAGTCGCCGCCGGGCTCTGCTACGCGGCCGGAGACGTCGGGACGAAAGCGGCGGTTGCCGGTGGCGCGCGCCTGCTCTTCGGCCTCCCGGTCTTGGCAGCGCATGGACTCGGGTTCGTCTTCCTGCAGCTCGGCTTCCAGCGCGGAGGTGCACTCGCCACTGCCGGCGTCGCGACGATGTTCACGAACGCAGTACCGATCGCGGCCGGAATGGTGCTTTACGGCGACGGGCTTCCCTCCGGTGCCCTCGGTGTGGCCCGCCTGCTCTCCTTCGCCGCCGTCGTGGCCGGCGCCGCTTTGCTGACGCGTGGCCCTGGCCTGCCGGTTGACGTCGTTCCCGCTGCGCCGGTGTCTGCTCGTTGAAGCGAGCGGCGTGGGGACTCCTGCTCGTGGCGCTGATTGCAGCAGGTGCTGTTGCCAACGCGGCTCTAGGGCCAGATAGGCCGAGCGCCGGCCCGACGACACGGCTCGCCTCCTTCAGGTCGACGGCCGTCCGTGGCCGAGTGCACCTCGTCCTGCTGCTGCCCGCGGGGTATGCAAGGAACCACGTCCGCTATCCGGCCGTCTACTTTCTCCACGGGCTACCGACCTCTCCGCAGGCCTATCGCCACGTCGGCTTCCTGAAGCAAGCCCTTGCAAGCCTGCGTCCGCAGGCGATCCTGGTTGCGCCGCAGGCGGCCCGAGATAACGACCGGGACCCCGAGTATCTCGACTGGGGCCCCGGACGAAACTGGGAGCGGGCTGTCTCCCAGGAGCTTCCCGCTTACGTCGACTCGCACTTCCGGACGATCCCCGATCGCCGGGCGCGCGCTCTCGTCGGCCTCTCGGCCGGCGGGTACGGAGCGGTGGCGCTCGCGTTCCACCACCTCGAGAGCTTCAGCGTGGTCGAGTCCTGGAGCGGCTACTTCCACCCGACCGATCCGGGCGGAACGAAGACACTCGACCTGGGCTCTGCGCAGCGCAACCGGCGCGCGAACCTGCACAACGCCGTTGACGGGCTTCGGGACGCTTTTCACGCTCAGCCGACCTTCTTCGGTTTCTACGTCGGTCGTGGAGACGCTCGCTTCCGGGCGGAGAATCTCGAGCTGCACCGGGAGCTCCTCGCGGCGGGGATCCCGCACGTCTTTCGGCTCTATGCCGGCGCTCACGGGCAGCGCGTCTGGAACGCCCACGCACGTAGATGGCTCGGGCTCGCCCTGGCGCACCTGACTCCGGCGACGAAGTCTGATCCACCGGCCTCTCTGAGCGGATTCGCGCCGGTTGCAAAAGGCCCTGCAGGAGGCGTCGTGCTGAGGGGCCGGATCCCCAACAGGAGCGTTCCCTGGGACCGAAGGCGGAGCGCCGTCTATCTCCCTCCGGGCTTTCAGGCAACCAGCCGTTACCCGGTGATCTTCTTGCTCCATGGATTTCCGGGCTCACCGTCCGGCTTCTACGACAGCCTCCAGCTCGCAAAGGTGGCCGACCGGTTGATCTCGTCGCACCGAGTCGCGCCGTTCGTCGCGGTGATGCCGGTTGCGGGAAGGGTGACGGGCAAGCGCAGCGACGAAG
>JALYLK010000263.1 GCA_030774275.1 Actinomycetota bacterium | reverse complement strand
TGCCATCACCGCGAGCTTAAATTAATGGGACCGCGCGCAGACCCTCGCCGCGTTCGGCGGCGAGGCCTTCACGCACCGGGTCCCGCGCAGCGCTCGTTGTTGAGGGACGATCTCAACGGTCGCGTGCGGAACGGCGTTTAGCCTTCGGCTTGTTGATCGAGCAGCACTTCGGGGAGAATTCACCGTACTCGGTCGGCGTCGAGGAGGAAGTGATGATCCTCGATGCGCAGACCCTTGCGCTCGCTCCAGCGGTTGAGCTGCTGATCGGCGGGTCGCAGGAAGTTGAGCTGCCCGGGCGTCTCAAAACGGAGCTGTTCGCATCGATCGTCGAGCTGAACACGGACGTTTGCGACTCTGCCGCCGAGGCGTGCGCCGCCCTTCGGGAGCTTCGCCTCGCCGCCGCGCGGATCGCCGAGACCAACGCCCTGCGGATCGCCGCGGCGGGCACTCATCCCTTCAGCGATCCGGAGGAACAGCAGATCGCGTCGGACCCCCGCTACAAGGAGTTCGTCGGTTTCGCGGGCGTGTCCGCTCGCCGGCAGGGCGTCAGCGGCCTCCACGTCCACGTTGGGATGACGAGCGCCGACGCCTGCTACGCAACGCTCGAGGCAATCTTGCCGTGGCTGCCGCTGATCCTTGCGCTGTCCGCGAACTCGCCCTACCTCGCGGGTCGCGCAACGGGACTTGCCTCGAATCGCGCAGAGGTGCTCGCTCAGCTGCCTCGCGCCGGAGCCCCGCCGGCGTTCGGCTCGTATGGCGCGTGGGAGACGTTCGTCGAGCGGTTGATTGGGCTGGGTCTCGCCGACGACTACACGCGTTTCTGGTGGGACGTCCGTCCGCATCCACGGTTTGGGACGCTCGAAATTCGCATGCCGGACCAGCCCACGAGCCTCGACCTCTCGGCCGCCCTCACAGCACTGCTACAGGCTCTTTGCGCGAGTGTCACGCCGGGCCCAGCTCGAACCGCCGACCGCGGTGACTATTCCCAGAACCGCTGGACCGCGCTTCGCTTCGGCGCAGCCGCCGAGCTCATCCATCCCAACGGAAGCTCGCTCGCCAGAGTCCCAGAGCTGACGGAAGAGCTGCTCGCGCTCGTCCGACCCGCGGCCGAGAAGCTTGGGAGTCTCGACCTGCTCGAGGCAATCGATCCCTCTCGTTCCGAGGCCGAAAGGCAGCTCGCGGTGGGGCGCTTGCATGGCCTCGAAGCCGTGTGCGCGGATCTCGTCGAGCGAACCTGAGGCGTCGAGGATCGAGACGAGTTGGCGCTCCGTCAGTCGTAAAAACTGGAGGGCCCGGGCAGGCATCGGGCCCTCCAGCAAGCGCTCCCGCGCAAGCCGTGCTGGCAACGGCTCTGCGCAGGAGCGCGGCCCCCAAGGGGTCAGGGGCCATCCAGGACGATCAGCCGGGTGACGATGGCTGCCGTCCGAGCTTGACGTCGAGAGTGAGCTTTTCCGTGCCGCGGTAGACCTCGAGCGAGATCGACTGGCCCGGGTTCTTCGCCGCGATCAGGTCGCGGAGCTGGTCGATCGAGCTCAGCGGAACGCCGTCCGCGGAGATGATCAGGTCGCCGCCGATCGGCCAGCTTTCGCCGGAGACGACGGCGGTGTCAGTGCCCGCGTGGAGCCCGGCCGCGGCCGCACCGCTGCCAGGCTGCACGGTGGCGACCAGCAGGCCGCGCTTCGCGGAAAGCCTGAACAGGCGAGCGATCTCGGGCGTCACGGGCTTCGCGGTGATCCCGATGAACGCGTGCTCGACTTTGCCTTTCTTGATCAGCTGCCCGGCGACGATGCGGACGGTGTTGATCGGAATCGCAAACCCGATCCCGATGTTGCCGTCGCTACCGGTGTCGCCCGTTGCGATCTGTGCGTTGACCCCGATCACCTGGCCGCGGGAATTGATCAGCGGACCGCCCGAATTGCCGTGGTTGATCGGCGCGTCTGTCTGGATCACGTGGTCGATCGGGAACTGGTTCGGAGCGCTGATCGCCCGCTGAACGGCGCTGACGATTCCGGCCGTGACGGAGCGGTCGTAGCCGAGTGGGTTTCCGATTGCGACCACGGAGTCCCCGACCCGCACGCGATCGGAGTTGCCGAACGCAAGCGGGGTGAGAGCGCGCGAGCGCGCATCGATCTGCAGGACGGCGAGGTCGGTCGACGGATCGGAGCCGACGACCCGCGCTTTCATGTTGTCGCTGTTCGAAAAGCTGACTTCGACCGCGCTGGCCCCTGCGATGACGTGGTAGTTGGTGACGATGTGGCCGGCCTTGTCCATGACGAATCCGGAGCCGAGCGCCTGCGTCCGGGTCTGGGTCGGGGGCAGGCCGAAGTCGAAGAAGGGGTCGGCGGTCGTCCGGACCACCTTCGTCGAGGTCACCTGCACGACACCGCGTGCATCACGGCGGAAGATCTGGTTGATCGTCAGCGCCTTGCCGGCTCTCGCCGTGTCGAACGAGGTCGGGGAGTTGCCGCCGAGCGCGGGCTCGATCAGGCGAACGGTTGTCGTCTTGCTGCCGATACCGAACACCGAGGCGCCGAATAGCGAGACCGCCCCACCGAGCACACCCGCCCCGACGAGCGCAGCAGCCGGCAGGAGTTGCCCGCGCGAGCTCACGCTCCGTTTATAACGCCGCCCCGTTGCAGCGCCGTTAAGCCCACTTTGCGCCTCTGTTAAGCAATTTTCGGACGAGGGTCAAGCGCGGCGTGCTGCCGCCCGATATCCCGTGTGTGAGTGGGCTGCCGACCTACCGTGGGCCGTTTACCGGTGAGCAGGCCGAGCGCTTGCTCTGGCGCGCCGGCTTTGGTCCGCGCAAGGGCGAGGCCGAGAGGATGGCGAAGCTCGGGGTCGAGCGCGCAGTCGCGTCTCTGACGCGACCAGGCACGACCCGCCTGGTGGGGCCGGCGCCGAAAGACGAAAAAGGACGACCGCTCGCACCGCTCGACGCTTGGGGACACGACGGTCTCTGGTGGCTCGACCGAATGGTGCGGACTCGGGCGCCGTTGATCGAGCGCATCGCGCTCGTCTGGCACGACTGGTTCGCGACCTCGAACGACGGGGTCGGCTCGTCACGGTTGATGCTGCGCCAGAACCGCCTGTTCAGGGAGCGCGGCCTCGGCTCTTTCAGGCGTCTTCTGCTGGAGGTCACGCGCGATCCGGCGATGCTGCTCTGGCTCTCAGGTAGCGACAACAACCGCTGGTCGCCGAACGAGAACTACGCGCGCGAACTCATGGAGCTGTTCACACTCGGGCACGGACACGGCTACACCGAGGAGGACGTCCGCCAGCAGGCCCGGGCGCTGACCGGGTTCCGCAACGACTGGAGCCGTTCAAAGGGGCCCGTCGGCTTTCGCTACGACCCCAGCTACCACGACGGCGGGACCAAGCGCGTCTTCCGCAAGCGTGGACATTTCACCTGGCGCGACTCGTGCCGGCTCTGCCTCGAGCATCCCGCCCACCCCGCCTTCTTCGTCACGAAGCTCTGGGGCTACTTCGTCCCGGTCGCGCCGGCACGGCCCACCCGGAGCGCCCTCGTGCACCTCTACGTGAGCTCGGGTTACAACGTGCGCCCGGTCGTCGAGGCGATCCTCCGTCATCCGTCCTTCTACCTCGGGCCGCGGATGGTCAAGCCACCCGCTGTGCTCATCGCAGGCACCTTGCGAGCGCTCGGCCGGGGCATCGACACGACGGCTTGGAGCTGGCTGAGCGCGCTGTGCGGGCAGCAGTTGTTCTATCCGCCAAACGTCGCCGGGTGGGACGACGACCGCTGGCTCGACACGGCGACCTTTCGGGCCCGGTGGCAGACGGCGGGCTACGCGTTGCGGCCGTTCAACCTCTCGACGAAAACCCAGCGGCCCCGAGACGCCGACGCACTCGTTGCCGCGGCGCACGCGTTTCTCGGACGGCCCACCCTGACCCCCGGAACCGACGCGGCGTTGAAGCGATTTGCAAAGGCTGCGCTCTCGGACGCGGACGCGACCTGGAAGCACAATCAGTATCCCTCGCTGATCGAGAACGCGCTAAGGCAGCTGATCGTCTCTTCCCCCGATTACCAGACCTGCTGATGTCCAAGCGCGCCTGCCATTGCAACGAGTTCTCCCGCGTCTCGCTCCTGCGACGGGTGGCGGCGGAGGCCGGCCGGGGGCTGCCCGCGATCGAGCCCGGCATGCCGCTGCCTGCGGGTACGGGCCTCCATCGGCGCGCCTTCCTCGCGCGCAGCGCCGGGGTCGCGCTAGCCGTCTACGGGGCCTCGAAGCTCGGCCTGAACGCACTCGACGAGGGGATCGCCAGCGCTGCCGCGGCCCCTACTCAGCCCGTGCTGGTGTCCGTCTTCCTACCCGGTGGCGCGGACTCGCTCTCGGTGCTCTATCCGGCGGGGGACCCGAACTACCGCAAGCTGCGCCCGAAGCTCGCTCTCTCAGAGTCGGCCGGGCCGGTCTTCACCGAGGACAACCGCCTTCATTGGCATCCGTCGCTTGCCTCGTTGGCGACCCTCCACGGCGAGGGCAAGGTCGCTGTAGCGCCGGCGATCGGCTACACGCATCCGGACCAGTCGCATTTCACCTCTCGGCACTTCTGGGAAGTCGGCGCCACGGAGGCGAACCTACGCACCGGCTGGATGGGCCGGTACCTCGACGCGGTTGGCACGGCCGACAACCCGCTTCAGGGGCTTTCGCTCGATGACACGCTGCAGCCGCCGCTGGCGTCGACCAAGGTGCCCGTAGCGGCCCTAGCCGGAGCGGACGACTACTCCTTCTGGGCGCCCGGTGTCTGGGGCGAGGTCGAGGACCGCATGCTCGACGCGATCGGCTCGCTCGGCAAGCGTCCTTCCCGGCCCGACCCGAAGCTCCGCGAGGCCGCCGCAGTCATGTCGCAGGCCGACACACTGAGGCGGCAGCTCGTCCCATTCGCCACCCTCGGCCAGCAACCGAACTTCGGCAGCCCAGTTGCCTACCCGAAGACCGAAAGCGACTTCCCCAAGCGGCTCGCGGGGCTCGCGGCCATGCTGGCGGCAGGCCTTCCGCTTCGCTGCGTAGCGTTGAACGCGCCCGGCGAGTACGACACGCACGCCAATCAAGCGGACGACCTCGCCGGCGGCCTGAAGGTAACGGCCGAGAGCCTGCTCGCCTTCCAGCGCGACCTCGAGGCGCGGGGGCTGGCCGGCCGTGTGGTGACCCTCGTCTGGTCGGAGTTCGGCCGGCGTGCGGCCGAGAACGGATCATCCGGAACCGACCACGGCGCCGCGGGCACGGCGTTCCTGATCGGCTCGCGCGTACGCGGGCAGCTGATCGGCGAGTTCCCGGGCCTCGGCAGCGGGCTCGACAGCGACGGCAACGTCGTCGCGACCTCGGATTTTCGGGCCGTCTACTCCTCGCTGCTCGAACAGTGGCTCGGAGCCGAGGCCGAGCGTGTGATCCCAAGCGCCCGGTCGTTTGTCCGCCCGGCGCTCATCTCGTGACGAGGCTCATTGTCGTCGGGGCCGCGGTGGCGGGCCTGCTCGCACCGGCGGCAGCCGCTCCGGCACGCCTAGGCGTGACAGCGAAGGAGTTTCGGTTCTCGCTCTCTCGAACGGCGTTGAAGCGAGGCCCGGCAGTGATCGAGCTCGACAATTTCGGTGAAGACGTCCACGACCTGCGTCTCCGCCGGATCGGTGGAACGCGGACCTACGGCCTGCCGGAGACGAAGCCGGGCGGCCGCGCTGAACTCGACGTGACGCTTCGGCCCGGGACTTACCGCCTCTGGTGCTCGATCGCCGACCACCGGAAGCGCGGCATGTTCGCGAGCTTCCGCGTCCGCTAGCCCTCGTAGCGGCGTTCCCGCACAATGCGCTGCATGCGCGCTGCAGTCACCGTTGCCTGCGTCCAGGCCGAGCCGGTCATCCTCGATCGCGACGCCACGATCGAGAAGCTCGCGGCGATCGCGGGGGAGGCCTCGAGCAACGGCGCGAAGCTGCTCGTCTTTCCGGAGGCGTTCATCCCCGCGTACCCCTCGTCCGTGTGGGCGCGCGCGCTGGCCGGTTGGGCCGAGCCCGGCGCGAAGGAGGCTTACGCCTTGCTCGCGCGCGAGTCGCTCGAGATCCCTGGCGAAGCGGCCGACCGGCTCGGCGAGATCGCCCGCGAGCATGAGGTCTGGATCGTCACCGGTGTCAATGAGCGCGACCCCGAGCACCCGGGGACGCTCTACAACACGCTGCTCTACCACGCACCAGACGGTTCGCTCGCGCTCAAGCACCGCAAGCTCGTCCCCACCAACCACGAACGCCTCGTCTGGGGGCAGGGCGACGGCGAAGGCCTCCGCGCGATCGAGACCGGGATCGGAAGGATCGGCGGCCTGATCTGCTGGGAGAACTACATGCCGCTCGCGCGCTTCGCCCTCTACGAGTCGGGGATCGAGATTTACATCGCTTCGACCGCCGACGACGGCGACAGCTGGCAGTCGACGCTCATCCACATCGCCCGCGAGGCACGCGCGTTCGTCATCAGCCCGAGTCACTTCCAGCGGGCCAGCTCGTATCCGGCCGACTTTCCGCTCGGGAAGCTGCTCGGAGAAGGCGGCACGGACGTGATCGGACGAGGCGGCAGCGCGATCCTCGCGCCTGA
>JALYLK010000262.1 GCA_030774275.1 Actinomycetota bacterium | reverse complement strand
CTCCACGTTCGGGTCGAGGATCTCCTCGATCGTCTCGAAGTCGCCCTTACGCCAAGCCTCCAAGCCCTCCCGCGCGATCTCGGTCGGCTTGCCTTTCATGTCACCAGGATACGCCCGTACTTCACCGCCCGCCGGGCCTATTTGTCGCCGGCCCGATGAGGCCGTGCCCCCTCACGCAGCGGCCGTCGCGTACTCGCGTGCCTCCACTTGTAGCGCGCGAACCGAACACGCCCCGCCGCATGCAGCCCGAGCGGCGCGAGCGGTGGGCGTCCCGCTTGAGCAGCGGAAACCGGTCTGCATCGCGGGAAGAATCTCCTCGTCGCGGACGAGATCGCCGCCCTCCTCGACCCGATCTGCTGCGCCGAGATCGAGCGCATGCACGAGGCCGATCCAAACTGGGCCCACCTGCTCGATCACCTGGCCGAAGCGGGCCCGTCCAACATCGAGGATCTGCAAGTCGAGCTTGGGCTGAAGCCGAAAGAGCTGAAGTCGCTGCGCGCGCCGCTCGAGCGCTGCGGCGCGATCGTCTCACGCTCGCTGGCGGTGACCGCCGGCCATGGACACACGCACACGAGCGAGCTCATGCGCTGGGATCAAGTCCATCCCGGCGCCGGTGCCGTAGACATACGTCCACAGCACTCCTTCGGAGACCTGCTCGTCGCGGGCGTGCGCGCGGCCGTCGTCGCGCCGGAACGCGAGCTGAAGCGCTGGTTCTCGTGGCAGTGGTACTGGGACGACGCGCTCGTGGACGAGCTCGTCAGCGAGGGACGACTCGTCCGCGTCGACGACCACGTCACCACCGCGGGAACGCCTTCCTGACGAGCGCCGACCTCTCCAGAAGGAGCGAGCCTTGCGGCTGCGCTACGCCTTCGACATCATCAGTTGCGATGGCCGACCGTGTCGGGCTGATCCGGCAGGCGTTCGCCGCCTTCGACGTGGGCGATCTCGGGCGGCTGAGGCAGGGGTAGCGATTAGGCAGGCGCAGCCTGCGAGAGCGTCTGCCGTCTCCGATTGCACGATCGTCACGGCTGTCTCACGTCTGCGACATCGTGGTAAAGCGCCCCGAGCGGCTTGGTCGCTCGTGGGTGCGGCAGCTTCGTCGGTGCGTGCGGCTGTGTATCGCTACCGGCGTGCAGACGATCACGACGCGCGCCAACGCATTGCTGCGGTTCGCGAGTGCGTGAGGAACGCCCCGCAGGGCGAAGGCGAGCTCGCCGGCGCCCGCTGTGCTCAGCTCGTCACCGAGCTCGAGCGGTGAGCTCACCCCTCGAGCACGTAGAACGCCCTCGTCGAAGCCGTGGGGGTGTGCAGCGGCGGGCCCTTGCCGCCGGCCGGCATCGTGCTCTCCGTCACCGAGTCGGCGGAGACGATTCAGCGGACATCTGGCAGCTCCTCTCGGAATTGTTCTAACCCAGCGGAGGACGCCCTCGGCATCGCTTGCCTCGGCAATCGATCCGGCTTCGTCGGCCGAGCGCCAGCGCCTCCTCTCTCTTCCCTTCTCGCGCCGCTATACAACGGATCGCCTATGTGGCTTCCATCCCGACCCCTGGGCCAAGGCATTGCGCGGTAATCGGCCACATCCTCTCGGCAACCTCGGCCGAGCAGATTCCGCCAATGCAGAGGGGTGAGTTCGCGGACGAGATCGGACTGCAATCGAAGCGATCGCACCTTCGGGACGCGTCACCGAGACTCTCCCTGTCCGAGCAGTAATTGGTCGGCCGGGTGCAATCGGCCCAACTTGATACAGACACCGCCTGGGCCAGTGATCACGAATGTTCCCCGACGTGTGCCAGTCGAACGGACGGTCACGGATGTCGTAGCGTGAAGATGCCCCAAACCCGCCATCGAAGGAGTCACCATGATCAAGGAGTTCAAGGACTTCCTCTTCAGGGGCAACATCGTCGAACTCGCGGTCGCGTTCGTCATGGGGCTCGCGTTTGCTGCGGTCATCAACTCGCTAGTCAACAACCTCGTGATGCCCATCGTTGCCGCGATCATCGGCAAGCCCGACTTCCGCAACCTCACATTCACGATCCACCGATCAGTCTTTCACTATGGAGCGTTTATCACCGATCTGATTCAGTTCGTTGCCATCGGAGCTGCCGTCTTCTTCTTCATCGTCAGGCCTGTGCAGATGATGCTCGCGCGAAGGCGTAAGGAGCCGATTGAGGAGGGT
>JALYLK010000261.1 GCA_030774275.1 Actinomycetota bacterium | reverse complement strand
GTCGGCCGTTTAAAACCAAAGAGCGCCCCGGAGGGCGCTCTTTGGTTCGCCGAGTCGATTTCGCTTTCGTCCACCGACTCCGATGACCTTCGGCTTCCGCCTACTGCCTTCGCTTCCGGCTTCGACCTACTTGCGCTCCGTGCTCGGCGCAAACGGGAATCTAGGAGAGGCCAGGTCCTTCCGCAAGAGGTCCAAACGATGAAAAGAACGCAATTTGCAAGGATTCAATTATCCACATTTCCACAGCGGACCTTGCAGCTTGTGGAAAGAGTCCCGGTGGCCCTCCTTTAGAGTCTCGCACATGCCGCACATGCCTCGCCCCCCTTCGATCGACCACGGCGTGATCTCGTTCCTCTGGGGGATCGGTTTGGGGGCCTACATCTATTTCGGCTCGCTCGCGGTCGGCGTCTCGTCCGGAACGGCCTTCATCTTCGCCGCCCTCGGCGCCTTCGCGATCTACCTGCTCGTGCGGATCTACGGCGAAGACACTCCGCCTCAACGCCGAGCCAACACTTCGCGGCCGCAGCGACCGACCAACGGGGATTAGCTCGTCGCCGTCAGACGGCGAGGTCGCGTGGGCCCATGCGATGGTCGCCGACCAGGGCGACGAGCAAGAGCCGCGTGAGATCCGCACCGATCAGCCGCTGCAGGCGGTCGGTCGCCGGAAGACGATCCTGCTCGTCGAGTGCGGTGCAGTGTGCGATCAGGAGTCCCGGTCCTCGGGAGACGACGCGGTTGTGAGCTGCTGTGCTCATGCAACGTGTATCGCCCGGGCTTGGCCGCGGCCTCATCCCTGACCGGAGTGAAGCTCACTCCGGAGGCGCGTCGCCCGGCGGCGCGGGGGCCGTCCGCTCGGCCACTGTCGGGTCGGCCGGAGGCTCGGTAGGCTCGGTCCGCTCGGCCACCGTTGCGCCAGTTGGGACCTCGGGAGGCTCTCGATGGACGATCGGCCCTGTCGTGTCGAACGTGTAGCCGAACACGAGGCCGAGGCCGAACGCGAGCACGCTCACGAACTGGGTGAAGTCCTCCACGAAGCCGTGGATCCCGAGGTCGCTCGACCATTTCCGAATGTGGTTGCGGCCGAGGCCGTGGTGCGGTTGATGGAAGGCGACGATCCAGAGCACGGCAATGGCCACCGGGACGAAGGCCCAGAGGAAGACGCTGATCGAGATCCGCGGCCACCCCCATTTCGTCCAGCCGCCGAGCAGCTGCGAGAGCGCCATCACCAGGCCGGCCCCTGCGACCACGCCGTAGGTCGCCCAGTACTCGCCGTTCGTGCCGACGCCGATCTGCGTAGCGATCCAGATCAAGAGTCCCGCGATCGCGGCTGCGATCAGCGTGACGGTTGCACGGGTCAGTCCGTACATTCGGGCACCACCTCCGCGAGGCGGTTACCCCATCGGCCCGGAAACTATTCGAGCTCGAGCCGGCGGGCCTCGAACTGGGCCGAATCGAGCTCCGCGGCGAATTCCTCGACGATGTGCTCCGCGTCGGCCGAGAAGACGTGCTCCACGATCCCGATTTCTGCGTCGTTGTGAAACGGCAGGTCGACGTGCTGCTCCGAGACGAGGTTGATCGACGTCCGGCTGCAAACGGGGCAGCGGACGGCAAGCCCGACGCCCGACTGTCCCGGAGCGAGCAGGAAGAAGGAGGACGGGAAGACCGGCCGCGGTTGGGCCTCCGGGTAGCAGTAGAAGCTCCAGGGCCACTCCCCCGCCCCGATCCTCGTTGCGGCAAGCTCCACGAGCTCGGCCTCGAGCGCCTCCAGCCGGGCGGTCATCAGGTTCAAGAACGAGATGCTCGTGCCGAGCCCGAGCGGCGCCCAGTCGAGCTCCTCATGCGTGACGAGGCCGGGATGCTCCTCGCCGCAGCCGCACTCGAAGCGCACCCGAAAGACTGCGGGGTGCGACGCACCTGGCAGCCGTTCCAGCCGACGGAAGCTCGAAAGCGCCACTCGCGTATCGCCGTGCTCCGGGCAGGCGAAGGTGTAGCGAGTCGTCAGCCGGTCATACATCTCCCCTTTGTAATCGGCGCCTCGGACGAACTCGATTAGCGATTAGTACGTGATTAGGGAGCGAAAGTCGTACTTTTGCAGGCGTTTCCGCCCATCGAGGAACGTCAGCTCGATGATGAATGCGACGCCTACGACTTCCGCACCAAGGCTCTCGACGAGCCCCGCGATCGCCTCGACGGTGCCTCCGGTCGCGAGCACGTCGTCGTGGATCAGCACGCGGTCGCCCTTTCGGATCGCTTCGGGATGCAGTTCGAGGGTGTTCTGTCCGTACTCGAGCGCGTAGGTGGCGCCAACCGTCTCGGGCGGAAGCTTGCCGGGGCGCCTCGCCGGGACGAACCCACAGCCGATCTCCCGTGCGATCGCCGCGCCGAGGATGAACCCGCGCGCCTCGGCACCGAGGACGACGTCCGGCTTGCGGGTCTTCCCCCATTCGGCGAGCAGCTGAACGGTCTGGTCGAGCGCCTCGGGATCGCGAAGAAGCGGCGTGATGTCGCGGAAGACGACACCTTGCTCGGGCCAGTCCGGAACGTCTCGGACGCGCTCCTTCAGGTCGACTGCCATCAGCGGTCTGCGAGCTGCTTCAGGTCGCGCCAGAAGAGGAGTTGTGAGAGCTCCTGGGCGAGCTCGGCGAGGCTTTGCAGCTCATCCAGCCCGGCCTGCCGGCGTTCCGGGTTACGTGAGCGAAGGGCGGGCGAAACGATTTGCTCGAGCAGCCCGGCCTCGCGATCCGCGGTGTTCCGGAACGTCCGCAGGTGGCGGGCCGAGACGCCGTATCGCGCGAGCTTCGCGCAGGTCGCGGCGACGTCGACGTCGCCTTCACCGTAGAGCTTGGTGCCGTTGTCGGTCCGGGGGGAGAGAAGGCCGAACTCGTCGAGCTCTTTCGCGAGTGCGGGCGTGACTCCCGCACGTTCGCAGAGCTCGCCCACGTCCAATTCAGCCTCGGCTGCCGAAAGCCCGCGACGGCGCTTGGCGGTCTTTGCGGTGCTCGGCGAGGACAGCTCCTTCCGAATCACGCGCAACGGTAGAAACTCGTCGCGCTGCAGGCGGAGGATCGTCTCGAGGCGCTCGACGTCCTCCTCGCTGAAGAGGCGATAGCCGCCTTGGGTCCGTTGCGGCGCAAGAAGTCCCTGATCCTCGAGGTAGCGGATCTTCGAGATCGAGACGTCGGGAAACTCCTCCTGCAGGCGCCGGCGGACGGCGCCGATCGTCAGGAGCCGTGGAGGAGCGGCGGTCTTGGCGGACGCGGTCATTTGCTGATGAAGCTCAGTCGGTACTTGCCGATTTGCACTTCGTCGCCGCTCTGAAGGCGGGTTGCGGAATCGATCCGTTTGCGGTTGACGAAGGTGCCGTTGAGGCTCCCCAGGTCTTCGATCGACACCTCACCGTTCCTCTCCAGCATCACGGCGTGCTTGCGCGAGACGGTGACGTCGTCGAGGAAGATGTCGCAGTCCGGCGAGCGGCCGACCGTCGTTCGCTCACCCTGGGGCATGAAGTGCTCGCCTGCGCGGCCGCCTCCCGAGCGGACGACGAGCGCGGGCCCCTCCGCGGCGATGTCCTCCAGCGGGCCGTCCTCGTCGGCGATCTCCTCAGGGGTATAGGTCTGGGTCGTCTCGGCGCCGACTTCGTCCGTGGTGAGAAGCGCACCACACTTGGCGCAGTAGTTCGCGGCCTCCGGGTTCTGGAAGCCGCACTCCGGGCAGTAGACGATGCTCAAGCGGGTTCGTTCTCGTCGGGGAGCCTCGGGGCCGCCTTCCCGGCCAGGATTGCCGTCAGCGACTCGACATCGACGCTCTCGAGCACGCCCTTCCCCCCCGTCTTCTGCAGTCGCGCGACGAGCTCGGCGCGCAGAATGTCGATCTTGCCGTGCAGGATCCTGCGCTGGTAGGAGATCTCGCGCTCCTGCTCCTTCAGCTGGTCGATCTCCTTCTTGAGCTCGTCGTCCGACAGCGATGCAAGATCAGGTAGTGGTTCCAAAGGAGCCCTTTCGGTTTGAGGTGAGGGTCAGCGAAGTAAAGCAACAGGCCGCAAAAGGTTCAACCTGTACTTGAAGTCTACGCTGCAGGACGGCTGGGAGTCGCCGCTGTCGTCTGGTCGGTCTGCAGGATCTCCTCGACCATGGCGTGAAGCTCCGCTTCGAGCGCCTTGGAGTCCTCCTCGGTCTTTCCCTCGGCATAGATGTGAACGACCGGCTCGTCCGGGTCGGGAAGCACCTGCGCCCAGCCGCGCTTTTCGAAAACCTTGATTCCATCGGTGAGATCGAGGTTCTGGTCACGAAGGCGCTCGCTGAGAACGCGCATCACAAGCCCCTTCATCGCCCATGGACACGGCAGCTGACGATGGACCAGGGTCGAGACGGGCAGCTCGCCGACGAGCTCCGAGACGGGCTTCGTCGTCGGCGCGAGCAGCTCGAGCAGCTTGCAGAGGCTGGCCACCGCGTCGTAGGCCGGCAGGAAGTCGGGGAAGACGTAGCCTCCGCTGAGCGCGCCCGCGAACACCACCCCGTCCTGGGCAGCGTACTGGGTCAGGTCGGCGAGATTTGCCGGCGTGCGAACGACCTCGAGGCCGGTGCCCTTCGCCATTCGGTCGACCTCGCTCGTGACCGTGATCGGGAAGGCGAGCTTGCCGCGCCTGCCGTTCGATCCCAGCAGCCGCAGAAAGAGAAGGAGCGTCTGCTCGACGGCGATCTCCCGGCCGCGCTCGTCGATCACGAAGAGCCGCTCCCCCGCGCGGTCGAAGACGGCGCCGAGATCGGCCCCGACGGCAGGAACGAGCCGCTTGGCCTGACCAATCGATTCGCGGAGCGTCGAGGAGCCTGCCGCGGCCGAGTCGGAGACGAACGCGTGGGCGCTGATCGCGTCCACTCCGAGCGGACCGAGCACCAGTGGAAGCACGTAGGACGCGGCCGAGTAGCCGTAGTCGACGACGATCCTGAAGGTGCGCTCGCGGATCGCCGTCCGGTCGAGCGTGGTCAGCAGGTCCTCCGCGTAGGTCTCCCGGACCCGGGCGGGATAGCTGACGGCGCCGATGGCGTTGTGAGCGGCCCGTCGCAGTTCGAGGCGGGAGAAGTGCTTCTCGATCTCCTTCTGCATCGAGGAGGTCAGCTGAATGCCCGGGTACTCGAAGAAGCGAATCTCGACCATCTCCGGATCGGTGTAGCTCACGCCGACGTGGAAGCCGCCGTCGAAGCTCTCCGTCTTCAGTAGGTGGCGGTTGACGGCCGCGGGCAGCACCCGCAGGTCGGCGACATCGACTCCGGTCGAGTTGAGACCGGCGATCATCGCCCGCTTGATCATCCTGCAGCCGGGCGGCGCGTCGCGGCTGCAGACCACCCTGTCGCCGCGCTTGAGCGCCGTCCCGAGGGCCGCTGCGATCCGCACCGCGACCTCCGGGGTGACGTCGACGTTCATCAGGCCGGAAACCCCGTCGCGACCCCAGAGGCGCGACTTGGCCCGGGATTCCCAGATCACGCTCTCGGTCACCTGCGAGCCGGTCTCCACCTCTTTGTTGGGGTAGATCCGGACACCCGGGTGGACGACGCTCTGCGAGCCCAGAGAGACCTCGTCCCCGATCGCGGCCCCTTCCTGGACGAGGACGTGGGAGCCGATGTCGCAGCCGCGGCCGACGATCGCGCCCTCGATCATGGCGCTGCGGCCGATGTAGGTGGACGAGTCCACGACGCTCCGGCTCGTTCGCGCCTGCTCGCGGAGGGTCACGCTGGCGCCCAGCACCGAATACGGCGCGACCGTCGCCCCCGGCAGGATGCGCGAGTAGTTGCCAACGTACGCAGGCGCCTCGATTTGCTCGAGGTCGTCGAGCTCGACGCTCTCTCCGAGCCACACGTTCCCGCGCAGGCGGATGCCGGGGATGTCGAGTTCGACGGCTCCGTCCAGAGCGTCGAAGTTCGCCTGCCGGAACTGGTCGAGGTTGCCGATGTCCTGCCAGTACTCCTCGAAGGCATAGCCGTAGAGCGGGCGTCCCATCTCCAGCAAGAGCGGGAAGAGCTCCTTGGAGAAGTCGTAGGGCCGGTCGGCCGGCACATGACGCAGGACCTCCGGCTCGAGCACGTAGATGCCCGTGTTGATCGTGTCCGAGAAGACCTGGCCCCAGGATGGCTTTTCGAGGAAGCGCTCGATCCGGCCCTCATCGTCGGTGACGACGATCCCGAACTCGAGCGGATTCTCGACCGACTTGAGGCCGATCGTGACAGCGGCCTCCTTCTCGCGATGGAAATCGACGAGCTTCTGCAGGTTCACGTCGGTCAGCGCGTCGCCGGAGATAACGAGGAACGTGTCCTCCAGCTTCGCGCTCGCGAGGCGCACCGAGCCGGCCGTGCCGAGCGGCGATTCCTCGACCGAGTACTCGATGTTCACGCCGAGCGACTCTCCGTCGCCGAAGTAGCTCCGAATTGCCTGCGGCAGGAAGGCGACCGTGACGATCACATCCTCCATCCCGTGCCTCCGCAGGAGCTCGACGATGTGCTCCATGCACGGCTTGCCGACGACGGGCACCATCGGCTTCGGCTGATTCGAGGTCAGTGGGCGAAGGCGCGTGCCCTCTCCACCGGCCATGACAACGGCCTTCACGCCTCCACGACCTCTCGTCTGGCCTTGAGCAGGTAGCCGACGAGCGAGACGGCGGCGAGGGCGAACCCCGCCCAGAAGAGCCAGAGCGGCCAGCCGGTTCCGTCGAGCGTGACCATGATGAAGGCAAGCGACGCGTAGAGCAGCCAGGTCGCAGCCTTGCCCGCGAAGTTGACTGCGAGCTCATAGCCGCGGCCGACCACCAGCTTGTAGCCGGCGATCAGCGCCAGGTCGCGCGCCGGAATCGCCAGCGCGACCCAGGGCAGCCGGCCGGCGTGCCAGAGCAGAACGACCGCCGCGTCGATCATCAATCGGTCGGCCAGCGGGTCGGCGACCTTGCCGAACTCGGACTCGACCCGCCAGCGACGCGCGAGCCAGCCATCGATCTGGTCGGTCACGCCGGCCACCCCGAAGACGATCGCCGCCGGCCAACTGTGGCCCCCGTCGGAGGTGAGCAGGAGGGTCACGAACACCGGGATCAGAATCAGCCGTCCGATCGTCAGGATGTTCGGAATCACTGCCAGCGGAGCGGGCACGCGCGATCTCATGGTTGAAAGGATACGGAGGTGGCCGAGCGGCTCACGATTCCGGGATTCGTGAACGCCCATAGCCACGCGTTCCAGCGGGCGTTGCGCGGTCGGACGGAGGGCGGCGACTTCTGGGCCTGGCGCGAGTCCATGCTGGACGTGGCCTCGGGTCTGGCACCGGGACAGGTCCGCGAGGACTATGTGGAGGTCTATCGCGAGCAGCTCGGCGCCGGTTATACCGCTGTCGGCGAGTTCCACTACCTCGGGCTCGAGGAGGCGGTCGCGGCCTCGGAGGCTGCTGAGGAGGCCGGGATCGGCTTCGTCCTGCTCTATGCGGCCTATGCGCGCGGAGGGATCGAGCGGTTTCGTCAGGAAAGCGTCGCCGACTACCTTCGCCAGCTCGAGTCGCTGCGCGACCGCGGAATTCGGGTGGGCGTGGCCCCCCACTCCGTTCGGGCGTGCCCGCCGTCCTGGCTCGAGGAGCTGGCCAGCTACGCCGTGCGCGAAGCTCTCCCTCTGCATGTGCACGCCGACGAGCAGCCGCGCGAGATCGAGGAGTGCCTGGCCGAGCAGGGCCTGCGGCCGACCGAGTTACTCGCCGATTGCGGCTGCCTCGGGCCCCGGACGACCGTCGTCCACGCGACCCACGCGGATTCGCACGAGCTGGATCTGATCGCCGACGCCGGCGCCCGAGTCTGCGTCTGCCCGACGACGGAGGCAAACCTCGGCGACGGCTTCGCGCCGGTCAGCCAGCTCTGCGACCGCGGAATCGGCATCTGCATCGGCTCAGACTCGAACGTCCGGATCGACCCCCTCGAAGAACTGCGCGAGCTCGAAGGAATAGCCCGGCGCCGCACAGGCAGGCGCAACGTCGTCTCGGTCGACTCGCTGCTCAGCTTCGGCACCGACGAAGGGGCAGCCTCGCTCGGCCTCGAGTCGTGGAACGAAATCGAAATAGACCTCGAACACCCCTCCCTACGCGGCATCGAGGAGAAGAACGTCTTCGCAGCGCTTATCTCCGGCTGCTCAGCGGAAGTCATTAAGCGCTAGAACACCGCCCGCGGCCCGATGGGCCCGCAGCCTGCTGCGGCATCGCTTGCGATGCCGCTTAAGAGGCCGCCCAATTTACTTGGGCGGCCGCTAACCCCGGGTGGCGATAAAGTTGAGGTGTAGACGGGGTGTGGCGCAGTCTGGTTAGCGCGCTTGTCTGGGGGACAAGAGGTCCCCGGTTCAAATCCGGGCACCCCGACTGGAATTTCACCCGGTGAAAGTTCGCAGAGGCTGGTCTTGGCAACCCACCCGTTCGGTGGGACACTCATCGGTGAGTGAAGTTCTCCGCCGCACTGCTCGTCATTACGGTTGCGGTTGTGCTTGCGATCGCTACCCTCGAAACGAGGGTTCTCCACCCTCTGCCCGCGAACGGGGCAACGCGGGGAATCGTCTGGGGCGGTCATACTTTTGCAACGCGGGCAGAGTTCGCTCGCTGGCTGAGATCACAAGGGACGTCCTACAGGGTTTGGGCGCGTCGACACCCGTCACCGCCCTTCGCTTTCGGGCGCCGTCCGCTGTGACTTAGAGCGTCTAACGAAAAGCAGGGACCCATTCCAGCTCGCAGAAGAACGCGCCACCACCTCCTGCGAAAGGATGAGACCGATGGCGCAACCCCTCGTGAGCGACGAGCTGTGGGTGCTTGTAGAGCCGCTGATCCCGAAGGTGCAGCGGCGCCACCGCTACCCCGGACGAAAGCGGATCGACGACCGCCGGGTGTTGAGCGGGATCCTGTTCGTCTTGAAGACCGGTATCCCCTGGGAGCACCTGCCCCAGGAGCTTGGCTGCGGCAGCGGCATGACCTGCTGGCGCCGGTTGCACGAGTGGCAGCAGGCCGGGGTCTGGCAGCGCCTGCACGAGCTTTTGCTCGCCAAGTTGCGCGCGGCGGATCGGATCGACTGGTCGCGCGCGGTCGTCGACTCGGCCCAGCTCGCGGCCGTTTTGGGGGCTCCAAAACCGGCCCCAGCCCGGTTAACAGGGGCAAAGTCGGCTCCAAGCACCACCTGATCACCGACGCCGGCGGGATCCCGCTTGCCTGTCTGACAACCGCCGCCAACCGCCACGACGTCAGCCAGTTGCTCCCACTGGTCGAGGCGATCCCGCACGTCCGCGGCAAGCGTGGCCGACCGCGGCGTCGACCCGCCTCGCTTCTGGGTGACCGTGCCTACCGCTCGAAGCCCATGCACAGGAAGCTGCGCCAGCAGGGGATTCGGCCCCTTGTGGGGGCCAAGGGCAGTCGCCACGGCTCCGGACTTGGGAAACAGCGTTGGGTGGTCGAGCGCACCCTTGCCTGGCTCCACCAGCACCGACGCCTGCGCGTTCGCTACGAGCGCCGCGCCGACATCCACGAAGCGTTCGTGTCGATCGCCTGCAGCCTTATCTGTCTGAGGGCGCTCGAAGGAGCATTTTGATAGACGCTCTTAGTCGCGCTCGCCGGATCCAACTCTGAAATCGCATGGACTATCACCGGCAACCTGCATATCTTTAGTGAGAGCCGAGGGGTCCCCAGACTGACGGCAGGATGCGCACCCCTCCACAGGAGTGCGCGTCCATGGGGTCGCTCGGCTCTTTCTTCGGTAAGACCCGGACTGAGCCGGGCGCGGCTGGAAGCGCTACTTCCGCAGGCGCTTGTAGAGGCGGTCGATCAGATCCGGCATCGCCTCGAGGCGCTCCGTGATCACGCGCAGCCGGTACTCGCGGAAGTGCTCGGGCTCGACGCCCAGCGCCTTGGCGAGCGTTCGCATCACGTCATCCGAGGGCACCGGGCGGTTGCCGTGGACGAGGTGGTTGAGGTAGCCGGCGGACAGCTTCGTCTTGTCGGCGAGTGCCCGGTAGGTGACGCCGGTCTCGTCCATCAGCTTCTCAATCGTCGCACCAAACGGCTCCTCGCTGAACCTCCGCCTGCGGCGCGCCACTAGAACGCCTCTCCCAACGAAGCGATCGGCACGCGCCGCTCGTCGCCGCTCGCACGGTCGCGGACATCGACCGCGCCGTCCTCGAGCGTTTTCTTTCCGACCGTCACGCGGATCGGCAGGCCGAGCAGATCGGCATCGGCGAACTTCTCGCCCGCTCGCGAATCGCGATCGTCCAGCAGGACGCTGAGGCCCGCCGCCTCGAGGGCGGTCGCGGCCTCTTGGGCCTGATCCTCGGCGCCGGCAAGCGCGACCACATGCACATCGTACGGTGCCACGGCCCTCGGCCACGCGATTCCGTTCTCGTCGTGGTGTTGCTCGACGATGGCTGCGATCACCCGGCCGGGGCCGATCCCATAGCTGCCCATGACCAGCGGCTTCTCCGTCCCGTCCTCGTCGAGGAAGCTCGCCTCGAACGGAATCGAATAGAACGTGCCGAGCTTGAAGATATGGCCCAGCTCGATTGCCTGCTCGATCGTCAGCTTCCCGCCGCACTTCGGGCAGGAATCCCCCTCCTTGACGCGCCGGAGGTCGGCGAAATCCGCTTCGAAGTCGCGGCTGGCCTGGACACCGCGCAGATGCAGATCGTCACGGTTGGCGCCGACCACGTACTGGCCTTCTCGTAGCGTTTCGTCGGCCAGCACGGGCACAGGTGAGCCAACGGGCCCGATCGAGCCCCCGCCTGCTCCGAAGGTCTCGGTGACCTCCTCCGGGCGGGCAGGTCGCACGAACTGACCGAGTAGGGCGCCGAGCTTGGCCTCATCGAGGCGATCGTCGCCGCGAATGAGCGCGAGAAGGACCTTGTCGTCGACGACGACGGGCATCGCCTTCGCGGTCGCGCGAGGGTCGACCTCCAGAAAGGTGGACACCTCTTCGATCGTCCTCATGCCCGGGGTCTCGACTTCTTCGGGCGCCTCGAGAGCGGGCGGAAAATCCGGGGGCTCAGGGATGCCCCATGCGGCCTCGATATCCGCCGCGTAATCGCCGTTCTCGCAGCGGACGAGGTAGTTCTCACCGGCGCCGGGAGCAAGGAAGTCGTTGCTATCGCTGCCGCCCATCTCCCCCGACTCGGCCTCTACCTCGTAGAACTCGAGCTCGAACCGCTCGAAGATCCGGCCGTAGGCCTCGGCGTGCTTGCGGAAGCTCTCGTCCAGGCCCGCCTCGTCGCGGTCGAAGGAATAGGAGTCCTTCATGATGAATTCGCGGACTCGAAGGAGCCCTCCTCGCGGCCTTGGCTCGTCGCGCTCCTTCGTGCCGAAGTGGTACCAGACCTGCGGCAGCTGCTTGTACGACTGGAGCTCCTTGGCGTGAAAGGTGAACGTCTCCTCGTGCGACATGGGCAGCACAAATCTCCGGCCGTTCCGGTCGCGAAGCTTGAAAATGATCGGCAGGTCGTAGCGGCCGGATGTCTCCCAGAGCTCCGCGGGGGTCAGCACCGGGGCAAGCATCTCCTGGGCACCGATCCCGTTCATCTCCTCGCGGATGATCTGGACGACCTTCTGGTGCACGCGCCAACCGAGCGGCATGTACGTCCATACGCCCGCGCTCACCTGTCGGATGAAGCCACCGCGGACGAGCAGCTTGTGACTGGCGACTTCCGCCTCGGCGGGATCCTCGCGCAGGGTTGGGAGAAAGAGCTGAGAAGCCCTGACGATCACTGTTGCCGACTCAGGCTACTCGATGGGGATGAGAGAAGCTTCGGCCATGGCGACGTCGCTTGCGATGTCGCTCACGAGGTCGTGCGATTTACCTCGATTGTGATCTAGATCACCTGATTGCTACTCGCGCGACCGCTAAACCCGGTCACGCGGTGCCTCTTCCAGAGGAATCAACGACGCCTCTGCCATGGGCGACGTCGCTTGCGATGTCGCTCAAGAGGTCGCGCGATTTACTCGCGCGACCGCTAAACCCGGTCACGCGGTGCCTCTTCCAGAGGAATCAACGACGCCTCTGCCATGGCAAGCGCAGCGGGCTTGGCCATCTTCAACCGCTTCGGCCGGTGCATGCCGTCGGCGATCCACTCGTCGATCGCGTGGAACAGCTCGTCGACGAGGATGTCCGAAGAAACCTTCTTCAGCACGCGGCCGTGGGCGTAGACGAAGCCGACGTCGCGGCCGCCTGCGATGCCGAAGTCCGCGTCGCCCGCCTCCCCCGGTCCGTTCACGGCGCAGCCGAGCACGGCGACCTCGAAATGCTGCGGGTAGGTGTGGAGGCGCTCCTCCACCCGCTCCGCCAGGTTCTGGACGCCGACGTTGTCGCGTCCGCAGCTCGGGCAGGCGATCATGATCGGGCCGCGCTCGCGCAGGCCGAGCGCCTTGAGGATCTCGAAACCCGTCTTGACCTCTTCCACCGGATCTGCGGTAAGCGAGACGCGCAGGGTGTCTCCGATCCCATCCACCAGCAGCGCTCCCATCCCCACGGCGCTCTTGATCGACCCTGAAAACGGCGTCCCGGCTTCCGTCACGCCGAGGTGGAGCGGGTAGGGAACCTTCGAGGCCAGCAGCCGATACGCCCGGATCATCGTCGGGACGTGGCTGGACTTGACCGAGATCTTGAAGTCGTAGTAGTCGAGGCTCTCGAGCAGCCGCACCTCCTCGAGCGCGGCCTCCACCAGCGCCTCCGCCTGGTCTTGCTGGGCCAGGTCGGAGAGGTGCTTAGGCAGCGAGCCGGAGTTGGCACCGATCCGCATCGGCATCCCGACGGCCTTTGCAGCCCGAACGACCTCGGCCACCTTGTCCGGGCCCCCGATGTTCCCGGGGTTGATCCGAACCGCTGCGACGCCGGCCTCGATCGCGCGCAGCGCTAGGCTCGCGTTGAAGTGGATGTCCGCAATCACCGGAATCGGCGAGAGCCGCACGAGCTTCTGCAGAGCATCGGCGTCCTCGGACTTCGGCACGGCGACCCGCACAACCTCGCAGCCCGCCGACGCGAGCGCGGCGATCTGCGCCGTGGTCGCTTCGACGTCGTGCGTCTTCGTCAGCGTCATCGACTGGACGACGACGGGGGCGCCTCCACCGATCTGAACGCCGCCTACTTTGATTGAGCGTTCACTCGCCATCCGGGACGAGTCTAGCCCCCACCGAGTCGCCCGATGTCGTTCGAGAGCCCGACGAAGAACAGCAACAGCACGAGGGCGATTCCGACGGCGGAAACCCGTTCGTAGACGGCGCGTCCGACTGAGCGGCCCCGGATTCCCTCGTAGAGCGAGAAC
>JALYLK010000260.1 GCA_030774275.1 Actinomycetota bacterium | reverse complement strand
GCTCCATACCCACCGCACGCGGCTGAACCTGCAAGCCGGCCCGAACACAAACTCCCCGGTTTGCAGGGATTTTGCAGAGCCCTCTGACGGACTCGAACCGTCGACCCCCTCCTTACCATGGAGGTGCTCTACCAACTGAGCTAAGAGGGCGAAGCGCCATTCTAGGGCTGTTCGCGGCCCCTGAGCGTACGGCATTGAGGGGCCGCGGCTCGAAGGGGCGAGCTTCTGCCCGCCCGCCCCTTCGAGCGTCGGTACTAGCCGAGCTGGCCGCGGATCGAGCCGTCCGGGAACTGCGTCGAGTGGTAGTTGACGTAGTAGCCGCTCGGGTTGGCACAGATGTCCGCGCCGGTCGTGCTTGCGAGTGGTGTCGCGACGCCGCTCTGCTTGATCTTGCTATCGCTCGTCGACCCACTAAAGAGCAGTTCGACGGGCGGTCCCGCGGCCCCGACAGCTCCTTGATGGATATGTGCGGCGACGAAAGTCTCGCCGTCCACGTTCTTGATCTTGGTCTTGGAGTCGATCGCCCCGTCCGCCAAGACCTTGATCTTCGTCTTGCCTGTGTCCATGGAGGTCGAGCCTGTATCGCCTTCGGCCGACAGCTTCGCGTGCAGGACGCACATCACTCCGCTGTCGTTCGCGGCATTTTTTGCCGGAGCCGCGCTCGCGGCAGGCACGGCAATTGCGCACGCAGCAACGAAAAAGAGGATCAAACGGCGCATGAAGCCTCACTTCCCTTCGCAGTAGGTTGCAGTGCCGCAAGGATCACCGCGCCGCACTCGCGCGTCCCCGCGGCCAGCGCCCGTCTGCGTTTCGGGTGAGCACCAGATTCGAACTTCGGGACAGCCCCACGAGCCGACAGGGATACCGAGGGTTTCTACGCCTCGGGCTTGGCGCGCGGTGGCGAGTCGATGCAGACGACGCGTGCCGGCTCGTCGCCGAGGACCTCATAGCTGTGGGCCGTTCCCGCCGGGGTGACGATCACGTCGCCCGGCCCGGCGTCGAGACTCTGGTCTTCAACTGTCCAGCGCATCCGGCCGGAGCGGATGACGATCACGTGATCCTGGGGAGGATCATGCGTGTGTGCCTCTTTGACCTGCCCCACCGGGTGGGTCACGAGGTGGATCTCGACGTTGTCGAGCCAGATTCCTTCGTCTTCGCTGTCAGGGCGGGCGAAGCGGCTGTAGTTGGTCTTGTCGGTGATCTTGACCATCTATCTCCTTCCCCCATGTTCCAGCCGCCGAGCCGGGCGACCATCAACCGCAAGTATCGCGGCGGCCTGACGTCTGACAGATGCGCAGGAACCTCGCTCCGTATGTGCAATTTGTGTCTTCTCGGCGTACAGTCTGTCTGGCACCCAGCGGCCCAGGGGGTGGCTTTGAAACTTGCGGTCGAGATTCTGCGCTACGTCAGCCTGCTGGCTTACGTGGCGCTTGCGCTTGTCACGATCAATCAATGGCGTCGCCAGCGCGACCGGGCCGCGGCCTGGGCGGCGCTTTGTTTTGGGACGCTTGGCCTGGTTGTCGTGCTGGGGCAGAAGCAGATCGTCCCGGAGCACCCGAGCGGCTTCTTCGAGAACTTCCTCCAGCGCTTCGACATCGCGGTCCTGCTGCTCTTCCCCTATCTGCTGTACCGGTTCACGACCGTTTTCAGGAGCGCAACCTCGAGATTGGAGAGCGCGCTCGGGCTGATGACCGTGGCGATGATCGTCTGGACGTTCGCGCTGCCCCACTTTCCCGAACCAGGGCAGCCTCGCTCCGGCTTGTTCATCGCGTACCTCGTCGGCTTTCTGATCCACTGGACGGTGCTGTCCTCAGTGACGGCAACCCGGCTCTGGCGCGCGGGCCGGGGCCAGCCCGCGGTTGCGCGCCGGCGGATGCGGATCCTGGCGTTCGCGGCGGCACTGCTCACGATCACGTTGTTTGCGGCGGCAGCGACCAGCCGGTCTTACTCCGTCCTCGCGCTGGTCAGCTCGGCGCTCGGGATCGTCAGCGCGCTTGCGTTCCTGGTCGCCTTGGCCCCTCCGGCGGTCGTCCGCATGGTCTGGCGCCGGCCGGCGCAGGAGCGCGTCCAGGACGCGGTTCGGGATCTGATCACTCTGAGCCGTAGCCAGGCGGAGGTCGCGGCCCGCGTGCTGGGGCCGATGGCCGACATCGTCGGCGCACGCGCGCTTTGCATTCGGAACAACGAGGGAGAACTGGTCGGCTCGTACGGCCTCGAGGAAGACACATTGGAGCCCGCGCGCATCGGCGACGCGCAGCAGTTCGAGCTCGACATTCCTTCCGGCTCACTGACGGTTTGGGCATCCCCCTACGCGCCGTTCTTCGGCCGCGAAGAGCTGCGGCTGCTCGAGACGGTCGGCGCCTTCACTGGTCTCGCGCTCGACCGCGTCCGCCTGTTCCAGCACGAGCACGAGGCGCGGCTCGCACTCGAGCGGGCCGATGAGATCAAAACGAACTTCATCGCTCTCGCCTCGCACGAGCTGCGGACGCCCGTGACGACGATCCTCGGGCTCGCCACCACTCTGAACCGCCGCGTGGACGATCTCGACGACCGCCAGCACAGAGAGTTGCGCGAAACGCTCGAGCGCCAAGCCGACCGGATGGCGAAGCTCGTAGAGCAGCTGCTCGACCTCTCCCGGCTCGACGCCGACGCGATCTCGATCACGCCAGAGCGCATCAACCTGCGAGACCGAATCGAGGAGATCGTCGCGTCGGTCGCAGGCGAGCGAAGCGACGAGGTTCAGATCAAAATCGACCCAGATCTCGAGGCGCCCGCCGATCCGGGTGCCCTTGACCGGATCGTCGGCAACCTCGTCGCGAACGCGCTGCGGTATGGCATGCCCCCGGTGAACGTCGAAGCGGTGCAGCACGACCGCCACCTGCGTGTCTTCGTTGAGGACCATGGCGACGGCGTGCCGGCTCAGTTCGTTCCCCAGCTGTTCGAGCGCTTCACCAGAGGCGGCGAGCGCGTCGGCGGCTCCGGACTCGGCCTGGCGATCGCACGCTCATACGCAAGGGCGCACGACGGCGATCTTGTCTACGAGGACGCAGAGCCCCACGGCGCACGCTTCCAGCTCGTCCTTCCGGTGAAGGAGAACGGAAACGGCGATTCCGACGAGGTCGAGGTCGAGGCGCCACCGGACGTAGAAGCCCACCGCTGGCGATTTCTCGGACGCCGCGGTTAGCTGCTGGCCGAGCTTTGCTGGGTGAACCTCCCGGTTCCCCCAGACCCCCTCCACCGGTCCGTCGCGCTGCGCGCGACGGACAATCGCTACGCGATGGGGGCGGGAGGATTCGAACCTCCGTAGGCTAAGCCGACGGGTTTACAGCCCGTTCCCTTTGGCCACTCGGGCACACCCCCGGGAGCGCGCATTCTAGCCTCGTCGCCGCGGCGGGCTTCGCCCGGCCCGGCCGGCGTTACGATCTCAACGTGACGCGCTACGACGTGATCGTGGTCGGCGCTGGGCCGGCCGGCTCGACGACTGCATATCGCCTCGCGCGCGCGGGCGCGCGTGTGTGCTTACTAGACCGAGCCCGGTTTCCCCGGGACAAGCCCTGCGGGGGCGGGCTGACGTTGCGCGCGGTGCGGGAACTGCCGTTTTCAGTAGAGCCGGTCGTCGAGGACCGCGTCGACACGCTCGAGCTCGGGCTCCGCTACGGCCGGCGTTGGAGCGGCCGCGCGGACGAGCCGCTCGTGCTGATGACCCAGCGCCGCCGGCTCGACACGTTCCTCGCCGAGCAGGCCTCCGCTGCCGGAGCCGAGTTCCGCGACGGAGCGAAGGTCACCGCTGTCGATCCGGCCGGTGCAGTGATCCTGGAGGGCGGACGTCTCGAAGCGGACGTCGTCGTCGGCGCCGACGGCGCGAACGGGATCACGGCGCGTGCCCAAGGGCCAAAGGGTTACGTCCTCGGCGTCGCGCTCGAAGGGAACGTCGGGTACTCGCACCTCTCGCGCGAGCGCTTCGGCGGGCGCGCAGTCGTCGAGCTCGGCGTTGTTCCGGGCGGCTATGCGTGGGTTTTCCCGAAAGGCGACCACGTCAATGTCGGCGTCGGAGGGTGGGAGCGAGAGGGACCGCACTTACGCGAGCGGCTGCGTGAGCTTTGCGCGGCCTCGGGGATCGACGAAGCAAAGGTGCGCGACCTTCGCGGCCATCGGCTGCCGATGCGCGGCGCCTCGACGCGACCCGTCGAACAGCGTCTCCTGCTCGTTGGTGATGCAGCAGGCCTGGTCGACCCACTGTCGGGAGACGGCATGTACGAGGCCTTCGTCAGCGGCCGCCTGGCTGCCGATGCGACGCTCGAGTTGCTCGGCGGGCAAGCAGCGAGTCTCGAGTCGTATGCGGAGCGGTTCTCGGAGACATTCGCACCGCTCGAGAGCGTTTCCTGGCGTCTGAAACTTGCCTTCGAGCGCTTCCCCGGGCTCGCGTTTCGGCTCGCGACGGCAGGCCCGTCCTGGCGCCTCTTCCAGGCCGTTGTGCGAGGCGACCGGAAGGCGTCCGATCGGCACGGCCTGAGGGGCGCCCCGCTCCGGGTTCTCCGCGCACTCGGGGCGTAGTCAGTCTCAAGCCCTGCAGCGGCGCTGCCGATGTAGCAGCGTTGTGGAACTGAATGCGGTACTTCGGCGTGCCGTGGAACAGGGCGCCAGCGACGTCCACCTCAAGGTGGGCCAGCGTCCGGCAATACGCCGGGACGGCGAGCTGATCCTGTTCGAGGAACACACTCTGCTCACAGACGCCGATCTGGAAGCCGTCCTTGCAATCGTCTCGGAGTTGACCCCCGCCCGTCGCGAGTCCTTCTACGAGACCGGCGAGCTCGACATCGCCTACCAAAGCGGGGATCTGCCGCGGTTCCGCGTGAACGCCTTTCGGCAGCGCGGGTCGATCTCGTTCGCCTTCCGTGTCATTCCCAAGCACGTCCCGAGCTTCGAGGATCTGCGGATGCCCCCCGGCGTCCGCGCGATGGCCGAGGAGCACCGCGGACTCGTGCTCGTCACGGGTGCGACCGGCTCCGGAAAGACGACGACGCTCGCGGCGATCATCGACCACATCAACAAGACGCGTCGCCAGCACATCGTCACGGTCGAAGACCCGATCGAGATCCTCCACGAAGATCAAGGCTGCATCGTCAACCAGCGCGAGGTCGGGATCGACACTGAGTCCTATCTCGCCGCCCTGCGCCGGACGCTGCGCCAAGACCCCGACGTGATCCTGATCGGCGAGCTTCGCGATGCCGAGAGCGCTGAGACCGCGCTCAAGGCCGCCGAGTCGGGCCACCTCGTGTTCTCGACCCTGCACACCATCGACGCGGCGGAGACGCTCGGCCGCATGATCGAGTTCTTCCCGGGCATCAAGCAGGCTCAGATCCGCTCGATCCTCGCCGGCGTCCTGCGCGGGATCGTCAGCCAGCGGCTGCTGCCACGGGCGAACGGTGGGCGTGTCGCCGCGGTCGAGGTCATGGTCAACAACGCACGGATCGCAGACCTGATCCGCGAGAGCAAGACCGAAGAGATCCCCGACGCGATCGCGGAAGGCTCGTTCTTCCAGATGCAGACCTTCGAGCAGGCGCTGATCGAGCTCGTGATCTCGGGCGACATCGACCGCGAGGTCGCCGCGAACGCGGCCACCAACGCGCACGATTTCACGGTTGCGCTCGAGCATGCGCTCAAGCGCCAAGCCGCCGGCGTCACGAAGGAAGACGAGCAGCCGCAGGCCGCGCCTCCCGAAGAGGAGACGCCGATGCCGAGCCTGCGAATCGCTTCGACCGAATGATGAAACGCGTTCTGGTCGGACTCGCGCTCGCGGTCGTCAGCGTGGCCGGAACGGCGAGCGCGGACACGTTCCGCCAGCTTCCTTCGGTTCCTGAAAGCCTGCCGAGTGCGAGCATCCCGAATCAGCCCGGCCAGATCAACGCGCCGAGCCCGATCTCCACGCCGCCCGCGATTCCGCAAGGTCTGAGCTTCCAGCAGTTGGTTGCACTCTGGCAAGGCGCCGGCTCGGCCTACGGGATTCCGTGGGAGGTGCTTGCGTCGATCAACAAGGTCGAGTCCAACTTCGGCCGCAACATGGGCCCGAGCTCGGCGGGGGCAGTCGGCTGGATGCAGTTCATGCCGAGCACCTGGGACCGATGGGGCCTCGATGCGAACGGTGACGGCGTGGCCGATCCCTGGAACCCGCAGGACGCGATCTACGCGGCCGCGCGCTACCTCGCCGCCGCCGGAGGCTCGCAGGACATCTCGCGTGCGGTGCTCGCCTACAACCACGCCCAGTGGTACGTCGACGAGGTGCTTCAGCTCGGGCACACCTTCGCTGCCGGCGGTGCGGATACGACCTTCAGGCTGGACCGGCTCCAGGTCTCACTCGACAGCGCGCGCACGGATGTGGCCAACGCGAATCGGCGGCTCGCCGCGGCGCTGCGTGACCAGCGAGCGCTCTCGAAGCGCGAGCGGCGCTGGCGAGTCCGCGCCCAAGGCGCGTTCTTGCTTTCGAAGCGGCTGGAGCTGGAGAAAATCACGACGCAGATCGGCGTCCGCGAAAGCGCCGCGGCGGCACGCGTCGCCCAGCTCCGCGCAGAGCTCCAACAGGCTGCCGGAGCTCTGAGCCAGGCCCGAACCCAGGCGCAGAGCGCGGCCGCTCCCGGAACCGGTGCGCTCTTTGCGACGCCCGTCTCATCCGACTCCGGCTACGTCTTTCCGGTCGGGGGCGGACCGACCATCGTCTCGGTCTCGCACCACCATCACGACTACCCGGCCGCAGATATCGCAGCGCCGGAGGGCTCGCCGGTCTACGCCCTCGCGGACAGTGTCGTGCTGCGCTCGTGGGCTCAACCCGACCCCCGCTGCGGCATCGGCCTGAGCCTTCGCGCGAGCGACGGGCAAGAGTGGACGTACTGCCACCTTTCGTACCTCGACCCGCAAGTGACCCAGGGTGCGGTGCTGTCGGCCGGCCAATCGGTCGGACTCGTCGGGCATACCGGCGACGCGACGGGCCCTCACCTCCACCTGCAGATCGATCCGCCGACGCAGTACCCGCAGCTGGAGCCCTGGTTCGAGCGCTTCGCGGGCACGGCGTTCCGGTGGCAGGATGCGCCCACCCCGAACGGCGCCTCGGCCGGCGGACCGGTCTTCGCGCAGGTCGCCAACGGCCCCCAGGGCGGGTCGCCTTCAATGGGCGAGGTCATCCGGTTCACCCGTTAGGGGGAAGGCCCGGCACGGCCACGTGCCGACTACGCATATATGGCGGTCTATGCCCGTGCGCTCTTGCCGCGCATCCTCGTGATCAGTGCGGTTTGGATCACTGCGTCTGGAACGCTCACCTTCGCAGCGGACAAGACGCTGACCACGTCGCACCCGGCCGCGAAGCCTCCGGTTGCGACTCCCAAGCCCATCCTCGTAGTCCCGGATGTTCGTTCGCAGGCGTTCGTATTTGCGAAGGGCATTCTCGACGACAACGGTTTCGCCTGGCGCGTCGTCGGGTCGGTCGAGGGGTACGCGACAAATCGCGTCGTCTCGCAGACACCCGCTCCCGGAGCGCGGGTCGTAGACACGGGCGCTCCGACTATCGCACTGCAGCTCGCCCGCGGTAGCTACGGCCAAAACGGCACCCCCGAGAACACCTCTCCCTACGCGGGGACCAGCATCGTCCCGGCTGTTGCGGCGAAGGTTCTGACGAAGAAGCCGGCCGCCGCGAGGGTTCCGCTCGCGCCGGTCAAGGTCGCTAAGGCGAAGAAGGTCGCTAAGGCGAAGAAGATCGTCAAGGCGCACAAGCTCTCACGCGTCCACAAGCCTGCTCTCAAGAAAACCGCCCGCGCCGCTAGCCCCAAAGCTCGGCGACCCGCGGCGTTCGCAGTTCCCGGCGCGCCGAAGGAACCCCTGGACGAAATTTCGCTCCCGGCACGCGCCAGGCTTCTCGATGCCTGGTTGACGAGCTCTCGCGGGCCGACCGCGGCCAACGAGCGCCACTGGCTGTACCAGCATGCGTGGATCGTCACCGGCGCCAGGTTCGGCTGGTGGCACGGTGCGGTCGCCCTTCGTGTCCTCATCAGCGTCGACCGGCGGATCGAGTCCCTGTGGGGCGTCGGCCACCGCAGTGAGCTGGTCGCACGCAACGCCCTCGCCGCAGTCGAGGCGAGGGCGAAGTGAAAGGTTTCCGCCGTCTAGGCGCCCGTCTGCTCGGTGACGACGGCGGCTACACGCTGGTCGAGCTCCTCACCGTGCTCCTGATTCTCGGTGTCGTGATGGGCGGGCTCACGACCGTATTCGCCAGGGCGACGAGTGCAGAGGCCGATATGAACAATCGGTTCCAGGCCCAACAGGGGGCCCGTCTCGCCCTCGACAAGCTCCGGCGCGAAATCCACTGCGCCTCCTCGGCTTCGCCGGTCGGCTCGAACGTCTCGTCGATCACCCTCACGGTTCCGAGCTACTGCAGGACCTATTCGGGCAATGCATCGGTCACATGGTGCACACGGAGCGTCGCGACCAACCGGTACGCGCTCTATCGCGTCGATGGGTCGACGTGCACCGGCGGCGTCAAGTGGGCCGACTATCTGACTCCCAGCTCGACCGCGGCAGTGTGCAGCGGGGCCCTGTGCATCTTCAACTACACCGCCCAGTCGACCTCGAGCCTGGCGAAGCTGCACATCGACTTTCCGGTCAACCCGGCTCCGTCGCGCACGGTTGACGCCTATGAGCTCGTCGACGACCTCGTCCTCAGGAACAGCACTCGATCATGAGAAGGAGCCACAACAACATGAGAACGATCGTCGCGCGCAGGCTAGTTCGCGAAGAGCAGGGCATCGCGCTCGTGATGGCCCTCGGAATGCTGGTGGTCTGCGCGATCATGGTGGTCGCGGTCACCGACTACACGAGCACCAACCAGCGCACGACCTTCTTCAGCAAGACGAGGATGACTGCCTTCGACGCGGCCGATGCCGGGATGAATGACGCCCTGGCGGTGTTGAACCTGCCGACGAACAACGCCCTCGACCCCGACATCCTGCCCAAGTGTCATACGGCGAATCCGGACACGACGACCCCAGGCGCGACGAACCCGACGTGGTTCAGCAGCCCGACCAACTTCACTTCCCAGGCGACCTGGAGCGCGCAGACCTACGGCAACGCGACGTCGTACTGGTGCGGCGACCTCGATCGTAATGGGGCGCAGTGGTTCCTTTGGTCGGTCGGCTCGCTCAAGAACCCCACCTCGCCGACGGCGGGCAATGTGACCAAACGACTGTCGTCGCTCGTCACCGTCGTGCCAACGTTGACCCAGCCTTTGAACAACCCGGTCTGGAATTACCTCTACGCCGGTCATACGGGCAGCGCCTGCGACCAGACCCTAAGCAACAACATCAGCGGTGCTTCACGCATGTACGTGGCCGGCAACCTCTGCCTGAGCCCGAACGTCAATCTCGCGCAGTCGCAGGTGATCGTCGGCGGGAACCTCGACCTGTCGAACAATGCTGCTGTGGGCGCGAACACGAACATGAGCACGCGAGTCGAGACCTACGTCGGCAACAACTGCCGCTACGGAAGCAACGCCCCGCCCTGGGTGACCTGTACCGGCAACCAGGACGCGAACCACATCTACAGCAAGCTCGCCGACGGAACGACGATCGGCGTCAACCACAATGCCCCGGTGGTCGCCCCGCCGGCCGCCGATTACGCGACGTGGTACGAGAACGCCATTCCGGGTCCTTCGCAGGCGTGCACCACGTCGAGTGGACCGGTCCCAACGTTCGACACCAACTACCCGACGCGCGACAACAACGTCTCGACGGTCTTCGATCTCACGCCCTCGACTTCTTACATTTGCCGGGTCGGCAGGGGCGGGAACACAACGCTCAACGCGGCGATGACCTCGTCCCAGACGACGATCTCCGTCGCTTCTGCGAGTGGCTTCCCGACTAGCGGGAACTACCAGGTCCGGATCGACGACGAGGACATGACCGTCACCGGCGGCCAGGGGACGACGACATGGACGGTGACGCGTGGGGTGAACGGAACCACCGCAGCCGCTCACGCATCCGCGCAGACAGTCGCCCGGGACGACGCCGGCACGAGCGGCGAGCTCTCCTGGAACGCGACGACGAAGACGCTCACTGCGACCGGGACGATCTTCATCGACGGCAGCGCGAAGATCTCGAACAGTGCGGTCAACACCTACAACGGACAGGCGACGCTCTACCTCTCGGGGACGTTCTATGCCAACGGCTCTCTCTGCGCGTCCGTCTCGGGCTCCGCCTGCAACTTCGCGGGCTGGAATCCCGACCACGAGATGTTCATGATCGTGGCGAACGGGAACGGCGGCCAGGTCAACCCCGGCGACAGCATCATGGTCGCCAACAACTTCTCGTACCAGGGCGGGCTCTACGGGACGAATGCGGTCGAGTTCGGTAACAACGTCAACGTCGACGGGCCGATCGTCGGTAGCCAGATCCTGCTCAGCAACAACCTAACGACGAACGCGTTCCCGACGATCACAACGGTGCCCGTGGGCATGCCGTCCAACAAGGACGTCTACGCGCAGCCGAATCCGCCGCAGAGCTTCTCCGGCTGATTCAACTCGCCGCCGCCTGCCGCCGATAGAACCACCGTGAACGCTGCGCTCGCCGTCTTTGCCCTTGCGCCGGGACTCGCCCTCGGCAGCTTCCTGAACGTCGTCGCGACGCGCATCCCGCTTCGCCGTTCAGTGATCAAGCCGCGTTCGGCATGCATGAGCTGCGGCAACGAGCTCGCGTGGTACGACAATCTGCCCCTCGTCTCCTATGGGCTTTTGCGCGGCCGCTGCCGCTCGTGCGGGATTCGGATCAGCCCGCTCTACCCGGCCGTGGAGCTGGCTACGGCGGTGCTCGCCGCGGCCTGCGTCTGGAAGTTCGGCCTCACCGGCGAGGCGCTCGTCGCGGCCTTCTTCTGCGCCGTCCTCGTCGCAGTGACGGCGACCGACCTGACGCACCGGATCATTCCGAACCGGATCGTGCTGCCCGCTACGGTGGTTGTGCTCGCCGCCCAGACGGCGCTCGAGCCGAGTCCCGAGTGGGCGCTCGCAGCGCTGGGTGCTTCTCTGTTCCTCTTCGTCGCCGCCGTCGCCTACCCGGCCGGAATGGGGATGGGCGATGTCAAGCTCGCGCTCCTGATGGGCGCCGCGCTGGGAAAGACCGTCTCGGTCGCGCTCTTCGCAGGAATGTTCCTGGCCCTTGTCCCGAGCGTCTTCTTGCTCGCCCGGCATGGCTCTGCGGCGCGCAAGATGGGTATCCCATTCGCGCCGTTTCTGGCTTTCGGCAGCGTCATCGCCCTCTTTTCGGGTGAGGCACTCCTCCACGCCTACTGGGCGCTCGTCACCCACTAGGCGGTAGCTCGAAAAGCCTCAGGGTTTCCGGCTGAAAAGCCGATACCTCGAATGAGGGATTCCCGTGACGCCTGACGGCCCAGACCTGCGCGCATCCGAAAGGAGCGCCGAGCGGACAACCTCCGACGGAGGCTTGCGTCCGCCCGCCTACGGCGGCGTCAACCCGAGCGCAGAGCTCGTTGCCGACCTGCTCGCCGCGACGGCTCTCCTCTCAGAGGACAAGCTGAACGTCGTCCGCGGTGCGGCAGCCACAGGCTCGATCGCCCAAGCAATCGTCGACGAGGGCTACGCCTCCAGCGAGGGCATTGCGCGCATGCTGTCCGCGCGCTTCCACATGCCCCTCGTGGATCTCGCGCTGGCTGGGGTCGACGCGTTGGCGGTAGAGGCTGTGCCGCTCCATGTGCTCGAGCGGCTGATCGCGATCCCGTACCAGCTAGACGACAACGTGCTCAAGGTTGCTGTTGCGGATCCGAGCAACGTGCATGCCATTGACGAGTTGCGGCTCGCGACGCGCCACCAGATCGAGCTCTCGGTCGCCGCGCGCGAAGACATCCTCACGGAGATCCGGCGGCTAACTCGTGCCTCAGAGGCCTTCGGCGCACGCGCCGTCCTCGAGGAGGAGGCCGCTGCCTACGAAGAGGAAGACAAGGACGCCGACGACGACCTCGAGGCCGAAGACGGGATCTCGGAAGCGCCGCTCGTCCGGCTCGTCAACTCGATCATCTTCCAGGCCGCGGAGGACGGGGCTTCAGACGTCCACTTCGAGCCACAGGAGGACGCACTCGCGGTTCGGCTCCGTATCGACGGTGTCCTCCACGAGGTGCAACGAATTCCGAAGCGGATGATGGCCGGCGTGACTACCCGCCTGAAAGTGCTCGCGAAGCTCGACATTGCCGAGCGCCGAAAGCCACAGGACGGCCGGATCTCGCTCAACGCGGCGGCCGCGGGGCGGAGGCTGGACATCCGTGTCGCAACGTTGCCGACGGTCGAGGGCGAGTCGGTCGTCATGCGTCTACTCGACAAGTCGAAGAAGCCGCCGACGCTCGAGGAGCTCGGCCTCTCGGACGAAATGCGGCAGACGCTCGAGGAGGTCGTCCAGCGCCCGACCGGCGCCCTGCTCGTGACCGGACCGACCGGCTCCGGTAAGTCGACGACGCTCTATGCGGCCTTGTCCGAGATCAACAATCCGGCGATCAACATCATCACCGTCGAGGACCCGGTCGAGTATCGCCTCAGCGGGGTCAACCAGGTTCAGATCAACCAGCGAGCCGGTCTCACGTTCGCAGCGGCGCTCCGCTCGATCCTGCGCTCGGATCCCGACGTGGTGATGGTGGGTGAGATCCGCGACCCCGAGACGGCCAAGATCTCGATCGAGGCGGCCCTCACGGGTCACTTCGTGCTCTCCACGCTGCACACCAACGATGCTCCCGGCGCGCTGACGCGACTGAACGAGATGGGCGTCGAACCGTTCCTCACTGGATCCGCCGTCACCGGCGTGCTCGCGCAGCGCCTCGCCCGGAAACTCTGCACGCACTGCTGCGAGATGTACACGCCGTCGGTGGACGAGCTCCTCAAGGCGCGCGTGTCGGCCAACATCGCTGCTCAGGCAGACGGAATGGTCTTCTATCGCAAGAAGGGCTGCCCGCGCTGCAACCAGACCGGCTACAAGGGCCGGATCGGCGTCTTCCAGCTGCTGACGATGACCGAGGAGATCGAGACGCTCGCGGTGACGAAAGCGAGCCGGGAGGACATCGAGCGGGCCGCGATGGAGGACGGGATGCGGACGCTCTGGGACGACGGCATCGCCAAAGTCGCCGCCGGCCTTACTTCGATCGAGGAGCTGGCGCGCGTCACGATCTAACGGCGTCCGCGGCGGCTGTGATACGAACGGCGAAATGCCAACGCCTCGGACGCTCTACGCAAAGAGCGGCGACGTGCACCTCGCCTATCAGGCGATCGGCGACGGTCCGCGTGACGTCGTTCTCGTTCTCGACTGGGCCAGCCACCTCGAGGCCGTCTGGGAGCAGCCGTTCATCCAGGAGTTCATCGGCTCGCTGAACCGTTACGCGCGCGTCCTCTGGTTTGACATGCGCGGCGTCGGCCTCTCGGACCGCGTCGTCGAGCAGGCGGGTGCGACCGAGGATTGGATGGAGGATGTCATCGCGGTGATGGACGCTGCAGGTTCCCAGCGGGCGACGCTGATTGCCCATGGCCACGGAGTGCAAATGGCACTCATGTCCGCTGCCACGCATCCCGACCGTGTGGAGTCGCTCGTCCTGATGAACGGCTTCGCCCGTTTTGCGAGGGCGGACGACTACCCAGCCGGGATCCCGCCCCAGGCCGCGGAGCTTTTACTCAAGCAGATCGAGCGAACGTGGGGAACAGGTGCGATGGCCGGGCCGCTCGGGCCTTCGGTCGCCTCCCATCCGGGGATTCAGGAGTGGTACGGACGCGTGGAGCGGTTCGCGGCAACCCCCGGCACCGCCATCGCCAAGATGCGCGCGATCCTCGACCTCGACGTGCGCGAGGTCCTACCACTCGTCGGCGCGCCCACGCTGGTCATCCAGAGCCGAGGCGACACGTTTGTCCGGGCGGCGCACGGCCGCTATCTCGCTGAGCACATGCCGAACGCACGGCTACTCGAGCGAGACAGCCCCGACCACTGGCCGCTTCCCGAATCGGACCTGCTCGGCGCGATCGAGGAGTTCGTCACCGGCGCGCGACCGCACGACGCGGAAGAAGATCGCGTCCTCACGACCGTCCTTTTCGTTGACGTCGCCGGTTCGACCGAGCGGGCCAGCGAACTCGGTGACCGGCGGTGGCGCGAGCTCCTCGACCGATTCGAGGACACGGTCCGGCGCTCGTTGGTGACACACCGCGGTGAGCTCGTCAGCCGTGCGGGCGACGGAATCCTTGCGACGTTCGACGGCCCCGCGAGAGCGGTTCGCTGCGCCGCCGACATACGCGATGCCGTTCGCAGGGCCGGCCTGGACGTTCGCTGCGGACTGCACACCGGCGAGGTGACGCGCCGGAACGGGGACATCGCCGGGATCGCCGTGCACATCGGCGCGCGGGTCTCGTCCGCCGCGGCACCGGGCGAGGTGCTCGTCACGAGAACCGTTCGCGACCTGGTCGCCGGCTCGGGCATTGTCTTCGACGAGCGAGGCGAGCACTCGCTCAAAGGGGTCCCTGAATCCTGGGAGCTCTACGCGGCCAGCGGCTGAGCTACTGGTCCTGTACGTCGCAGCCGAGGTACATCAGCGCATCGACCGCTTCCGTCACGAACGCAGTGGCCTGGTTCGAGTCCGCGAAGGTGTAGGGGCCCGGCTGGGTCGGGCTCGAGCTGCGCGTGCCGACCGGATAGACCTCAGCCTCGACGACGCAGGAGTCGCCGTAATCGACCCCTTTGAGGATCGCGACCAGACGTCCGTCCTTGCGCGCCTGACGGACGAAGAGCTCGCGTCCACTCGCGGACTTGCGCTCGAGCATTAGTTCGCGGGAGGGGACGTAGCGTTGACTGCGGCCTGGCTGACGGTGGCCGCGTCGACGTAGCCGTTCAGCCGAACGAAGAGCGAGTGGGGCTGCTGGAAGACGAGCACTGCAGGCGCATCCAGCAGGCGGTTCTGAGGATTGGCGCTAGGGCCGACGAGGGCCGAGAGGGCCGCTACCTGGGCATTGTTCGAAACGTTGATGGTCACGAACGCGGCTTTCGCGGCCGCGGCGCCGGCCTTCGCCTCGGCGAGCGCCAGCTGGTCGACGGTCGCGGCCGGCGCAACCAGAGCGAGCACGACGACGCTGTGCTGCTTCAGGGCGTTTGCGAGAGGGGTCGGGACGCCGTTCACGACCGTTGGCTGCCGCCTCGCCGCCTTCATAGCCAGCTTCGGCGGGGCGAGCGCAGCCTTTGCCTGGGACGTGTGCTTTCGCGCGTGGTGTAGGGGCGCGATTTGGTGCACGGGCGCCGCAGACGACCCGGAGCCGTGGCCGAGCATGACGAAACCGCCGACGCCTAGAACGAGCACGCCGAGGCCTACGAGCGCAGGGACGCGAAGCCGCGAGTTCACAATGCTTCTATCGGCATACGAGGCGCCGTCCTTTAAACAGAAAGGGCGCGGTTTCCCGCGCCCTTTCGTGCCATTCGACGAAGGTGCTACGTGGCTAGCAGTTGCCGGCCTTGATATCGGCCCCGGGACCGCTCTTGTGGTAGAAGACGGTCGTCGGCGAGGTGTTGACGATGCAGTAGGTCGTCGAGTTGGCGACCGAGATCTTGATGTTCTTGATCCCTGCGTCGTACGAGGCCTGCAGCTTGGTCAGGGTGACGCCCGCGTAGCCCGTGGCGTGGTCGGCGTTGA
>JALYLK010000259.1 GCA_030774275.1 Actinomycetota bacterium | reverse complement strand
GTGCGGGCCTTCGCCCGCAAGGGCTACCACGCCTGCCGCGTCAGCGACATCGCCAAAGAGGCCGGCGTCGCCTACGGGCTGGTGTACCACTACTACCGGTCAAAGGAAGCTCTGCTCGAGGCGATCTTCCAGGAGACCTGGGGCGCGATGCTCGCAACGATCCGTTCGGTCGAGGAACTCGACGAGGCGGCGCGGGAGCAGGTACGGAAGGTGAGCGAGATCGTGCTGAGGACCTGGAAACGCGATCCGGAGCTGGTTCGGGTGCTGGTCAGAGAGGTGACGCGCAGCTCTCAGGTCCAGCAGGAGACCGACGAGATCGATCTCGCCTACCAGGCCCTGCAGCGAATCGTCGAACGGGGCCAGCAGACCGGTGAGTTTCGGGACGACGTCGACGCACGGCTGACGGCGACGATCTGGTACGGCGCGCTGGAGGAGATCCTCACGGGCTGGGCCTTCGGCCAGCTACCGGACAGCGAAGAAGACGTGACACGCGCCGAGCGTGCGGTCGTCGAGATCGTGGCGGGAGGGCTGTCCGCAGACAGGGCGGCTACTCCCGCCTGATGGCAACCCAGACCGCTTCGCACGAGCCGGCCACGCTTCAGCCGGTTCAGCGCCGGCTGTTGTGGACGCTCGGGCTGGGCGCCTTCGGGCTCGCTTTCTCGATCACGACGATCTCGGTCGCGCTGCCGCCGCTTCTCCACATGTTCACGACCTCCGGCTCGATGATCGGCCTCGTGATCGGGGCCGAAGGTTTCTTTGCGCTGACGCTCTCGCCGATCGTCGGCCCGTGGAGCGACGCCTTCCACACTCCGCTCGGTCGCCGACGCCCCTTCATGCTCGTCGCGCTAGGTCCGATGGCGTTCTGCCTGCTGTTGATCCCCTTCATGCCGAATCTCTGGACGACGACGATGCTCGTGCTGGCGTTCTACTTCGCCTACTACCTGTACGAGCCGCCGTACCGGGGGCTCTACCCAGACGTCCTGCCGCCGGCCGCCTATGGCCGCGCACAGGGTGTGCAGCACGTGCTGCGCGGGATCGCGCTTGGGATCGCGCTCGTCGGAGGAAACTTCCTCTACAAGGTCTGGCACCCGGCCCCGTTTCTAACCGCCGCTCTCGTCACCACCGCGGCCTGCGGCGCCACGATCTTGCTGGTGCGCGAGGACGGCGGGCACGGCCGCGTCTTCGAGGGCTTCTGGGCCTACATCAAACGGAGCTGGAACATCTTCTGGCAGGAGGGCGACGTCCGGCGGTTCCTGATCGCCAACTCCGCCTGGGAAGGGACGTTCGCGGCTGCCCGCAGCTTCGTGATCCTCTATGTGATCGACGGACTGCACGAGTCGACCACGGTGTCCGGGGAGATTCTCGGCGCGGTCGCCGTCGGTTATGTGATCGCCGCCCTGCTCGCGGGCCGGCTCGGAGATCGCTTCGGGCTCGCTCGGGTGATCTTCTTCGCTTCGTTCATCTATGGAGGAGGCTTCCTGGTCGGTGGCTTCGCCGAGCAATGGCACGTCTGGTATTTCGGGTTGATCGTCCCTGTGGCCATCGCCGGCGGAACGGTGATGACGCTTGCCTGGGGTCTCCTCTACAAGATCGTGCCGGCCGAGCATCGCGGTGCGGCTTCGGGACTCGCCACGACGACGAAGGGGATCGGCCTGCTGATCGGGGCTCCAGTCGCAGGCCTCGCAATCGACTTTTCCCGTCCGTATCTCAGCGCGACGAACGGCTACCAGATCCTCTGGCCGGTCTGCGCCCTGCCGATCCTCGGCGCGATCCCGTTGCTCGTGCGGCTGATGCAGGCCGAGGCCGAGGCTGATATCTCCGGTCCGCCGGCCGGTGCGCCGGTCTAGCTGGCTGCTGGGTTCGCGAAGGGCTCCGCGAGCCACTCCGCTCAGATGTCGCGTTCTGGGCGCGAATCGGCCACCGGCGCCAGGCTAGCCAGTGCGCGTCCATGTCACGCGACCGGGTCCCCAGTCATGTCGGCCGACCGGGTCCCCGGAGATGTCTGGGGACCTGGTCCCGAGGCATGTCCCCGGACCCCCCCGCACGGAACTCTTTGGTCGCGTCCGTACCTCAACGTGCTCAGCGTTTCAACCGGCGTTATGGCCGCGTTGGCGATGTTTTCAAGGCCACTACTGCGTCGAGGTCGTCCGACGCCAGGAACACCTGCTCGAGGGAAGCGCGCCACTAGGCGCCGGTGGCGATCGGGCGCTCTCGCTGTACAGGCGCGAGCGCCGGCGCCCACGAACAGAGGGGCGAGACCTCGCCGTCGCGTCCGTTCAGCGCTCTGAAACCGAGCGCGTGCTCCGCCTGCATCAGCTTGTGAATCTGCGTCGTGCCCTCGTAGATGATCGGTGCCCGGGCGTTGCGGAAGTAGCGCTCGATCCCGTACTCGGCCGAGTAGCCATACGCCCCGTGCACCTGGATGGCCAGATGCGCCGCCCGGAACGCCGACTCCGTCGCATGCCACTTCGCGAGTGAGGTCTCGCGTGTGTTGCGCCTCCCTTCGTTCTTCATCCACGCCGCTTGCATGACGAGCAGCTTCGAGGTCTCGTAGCCGAGCACCATCTCGGCGATCATGTCCTGGACGAACTGGTACTTGCCGATCGGCTGCCCGAACGTCTGCCGCTCGCGTGCGTACTCGGCCGAGCGCTCCAGGCAGGCCCGGATGACCCCGCAGGCGCCCGCAGCGACCGTGAAGCGTCCCTGATCGAGCCCGTACATCGCGATCTCGAAACCCTGCCCCTCTTCACCGATCAGGTTCTCGGCCGGCACCTCGACGTTCTGGAAGAAGAGCTCACCCGTCGAGCCGGCCCAGACGCCGAGCTTGTGTTCCGTGTCGGCTGCCGTGAAGCCCGGCATGCCCTGCTCGAGCACGAACGCCGAGATGCCCTTGTGCTTCGCAGCCGGGTCGGTCTTGGCAAAGACGAGTGCGTGGTCGGCAACGGTCGCGTAAGAGATCCAGTTCTTGGAGCCGTTGAGGATGTACACGTCGCCTTCCCGGCGGGCGGTTGTCCTCATCGCTGCGACGTCTGAGCCGGCGGCGGGCTCGGTCAACCCGAAGCAGGCGAGCTTCTCGCCCCGCGCCTGCGGAACGAGCCAGCGCTGCTTCTGCTCCTCGCTCGCGTAGCGCAGCAGCGCCAGTGAGTTCAGACCGACGTGAACCGAGATCAGCGTCCTGAACGCGGCCTCGCCGCGCTCGATCTCCTCGCAGGAAAGCGCCTCCGCGACGAAGTCCAGCCCGGCCCCGCCGTACCCCTCGGGGATCACGATCCCGAGCAGCCCGAGCTCGGCCATCCCCTCGATCACCGACCTGTCGAGACGGTGCGCGATGTCGTTCTCGATTGCGTTCGGAAGCACACGCTCGTCCACGAACGTCCTTACCGTGTCCTGGATGAGCCGCTGCTCGTCGGTCAACTCGAAGTCCACGCGGCAAGTCTATGGACGCGCCGGGCGCCTCGGTCCGGTCTTGCTTCCGCTGGTGCTTGTCGGTGGCGTGGCGCTCGACAACGGAGGCTTCGACGCGACCTCGTGGGGTTGGACCACGCTCCTGCCGCTTGTAATCGTCGGAGTGGCCCTCGTGCTCGGCCGGGCCCGACGTCCCAACGGCTTGGCGCTTGCTTTTCTCGGCCTGTTCGCCGCTCTCACGGCCTGGACGTGGCTGTCGGTCGCTTGGTCCAACGACGTGAGCGCCTCGGTGCTCGATGCCGAGCGACTCCTCGTCTATCTGTCTGCCGCCGCGGCATTCCTGCTGCTGGAGCAGGGTCAGGTGAAGCGGTTTCTGGTCGGCTTGATCGCCGCCATCTCGCTTGTAGGTGTCTGGGCCTTGTACCTGCGGGCCTTCGGCGGACCTGGCTCGTACGACGTCGCCTCCGTCTCGGCCGATGCCACCAGACGGCTGGCCGCGCCGCTCGGGTATTCGAATGCGCTTGGGGTGTTGTCGGCGATCGGCATCGTGCTGGCCCTGGGTCTCGCCACCCGAGTGCGGCGGCCGCTCGCTGCTGTCCCGGTCCTCGTGCTTCTGCCGACGCTGTACTTCACCTATAGCCGCGGTGCGTGGTTGGCGCTTGGCGCCGGCGGAGCCGCGGCACTCGCGCTCGCGATGCCGCGACTGCCGAGGCGCCTCATGGTCGCGGTTGCGATCGCGGTTCTTTGTGTCGGCGCGCTCGCGCTCGTGCGCGTCGGCGGCCCGAGCGGGGCGATTCGAGAGTTCTCGCATGCCGGGCCTTCCGTCAAGGCCGATCGGAGCCGGCGGCTCTTCAGCCTCTCGGGCAGCAGTCGCGCTCAGTACTGGCACGTCGCCTGGAGGGACTACCGGCAGCATCCGTGGCTCGGCTCCGGTGCCGGCAGCTTCCAGCGCTACTGGCTGCAGTCGCGGCCGGCGGCCCTGCCGGTTCTCGACGCGCACAGCCTCTACCTCGAGACGCTTGCCGAGCTGGGCCCCGTTGGGCTCGGGCTCCTTGCGGCGCTGCTCGCGCTGCCGGTGGCCGCCGCGGCGATCGCGCGACGGAACCTACTCGTGGCACCAGCGTTCGGAGGCTACGTCGCGTACCTCGTGCACGCCGCGCAGGACTGGGACTGGGAGCTGCCGGCCGTCACGCTCGCTGCGCTCGGATGTGCGGCCGCGCTGCTCATTCTCGCGGGCCGCGAGCCGAGGTCTCCCTTCGGCCGCCAGACGCAGGCGGCGGCGCTCGTCACGACGGTTCTGCTGGCGTTGATCGCGCTCGGGGCTCTCGCTGGAAACGAGACTCTCGCGGCGGCGAACGCGTCGCTCGATGCCGACAACCCGGCGCGCGCGGCGCGCGACGCACGGTGGGCCAAGCAACTCGCGCCGTGGTCACCCGACCCGTGGCGCCTCCACGGAGAAGCGCTGCTTTCGCAGGGAAACCTCAACGGGGCCAAGCGCGATTTCCTGACGGCGCTTCGAAAAGACCCGTCCGACTGGGATACGTGGGTCGATCTGACCCTGGTCACGCAAGGAGCGGAGCAGAAGCGGGCAGTTGAGCACGCCCAGCGGCTGAACCCACTTGAGCAAATTTTACCGGGAGGGGGTTGAGAAGTTTGGGAGAATGGTCGATGGTGATGTCGAACTCTGGTACCGCGTTCGACTCACCAGGAGGGTCTAAAACATGAGCTCGATCTGGACTCATCGCCGCCTACGTTTCGTCCTTGCTGGTGCGGCGACGCTCGTAACCGCCGCCGCTCTTGCCTCGGCGGCGCTGGCCGGCCTTCGCGCCCTCGATCTCGGCCCGGCAGCCGCGAGCCAGTACCCCGGCAAGAAGGTGACGGTCTGTCACCGGACGCATTCGAAGAAGCATCCCTGGGTGCAGATCCGGATCTCACGGCACGCCCTGAAGGCGCATCTACGGCACGGCGACTTCCTCGTCGATGCGAACAATCCGTGCCCGCCGCCGAACGCCGTAAGCGCCAAGAAGAACCACGACAAGCATCACGGCAAGGGTAAAGGCAAGCACGGCCAGAACGACGCCGCCAAGGGCAAGCACCACGGCAACAACAAAGGCGGCAACGGCCACGGCAAGAAGTGAGCCAAGGCGCAAGCGTCTGACGTTTACGAAGAGCCCCGGACACCGGGGCTCTTCCCTTTTGTAGGGTCGATCACGTGAGCAGCGTCCCAGGGACCTACGCGCGCATCGCCGAGTTGCCGGTCGAGATCGAGAGCTACGGCCTCGAGCGGCTCGAGGCGCCCGTAACACGCGATCTCATGCGCGTCACGACGCTCGTCCGGTTGAGCGGAGGCGGCCAGGAGGGCCTCGGCGAGGATGTCACCTGGTACGCCGAGGAGCACGACCGCGAGCAGGCGGCCGGTGCAAGCCGTCCACTTGTCGGTTCGTGGACGCTGGAGTCGTTCTCCGCGGCGCTCGCGATCGAAGAACCGCACAAGCGCTGGGCCTACGAGAGTGCGGCGCTCGACCTGGCGCTGCGTCAGGCGGGCCGGTCGCTGGGCGATTCCCTTGGCCGGACGCCGCGGCCGGTGACGTTCGTCGTCTCGCCAGGTCTCGGCGACCCGCCCTCGGTCGAGGCGCTCCGGCGGCGCCTGGAGCTCTATCCGGCGCTGCGTTTCAAGCTCGACGCCGCGAGCGCCTGGACGGACGAGCTCGTACACGAACTCGCGGCGACCGGAACGGTCGACATCGTCGACTACAAGGCTTATTACTCGGACCCGGACTCGGCTCCGCCGGACCTTGCGCTCTATCGCCGCGTCGCCGACGGCTTTCCCGAGGTCTGGCTGGAGGACCCGGCCTTGACCGACGAGACCGACGAGATCCTCCGGCCGCACCGCGACCGGATCACCTGGGACGCTCCGATCCACTCCGTCGCCGACGTCGAAAACCTCGCCTTCGCGCCCCGCACCTTGAACGCCAAGCCTTCGCGGTTCGGCTTCCTTCGCGAACTGCTCGACTTCTACGACTATTGCGCCGATCGAGGGATCGGCCTGTACGGAGGCGGCATGTTCGAGCTCGGCGCCGGCCGCGGGCAGATCCAGCACCTCGCCTCGCTCTTCTACCCGGATGGGCCGAACGACGTGGCTCCGGGCGGGTACAACGAACGCGAGCCCCGGCCCGGCCTGCCGGCGAGCCCGCTGCCGGCGCCCGGCAACGAGCCCGGGTTTCGCTGATCTAGAAGAGGTTGTGTCTATATTGACTCGCGAGTCAATCGTGAGCGCGACCGAGACTACGAGCGGTATCTCATTCGGCTTGAGCGACGAGCAGCGCGCGCTCCGCGACCTGGCGCGCGAGTTCGCGGCGAAGGAGATTCGGCCGGTCGCCGCCGACTATGACGAGCGCTCGCAGCATCCCGGCGACGTGATCGCGAAGGCGCACGAGGTTGGGCTGATGAATCCGCATCTCCCGGAGGAGTACGGCGGGCCAGGCTTGCCGGCCTTCGAGCAGATCCTGGTCGGCGAGGAGCTCGCGTGGGGCTGCTCCGGGATCGCGACCTCGATCGTGGCGAACATCCTCGGCTCGCTGCCGGTGATCCTCGCGGGCAGCGACGCACAGAAGGGCGACTGGCTGCCGCCGCTGATCGAGGAGCCCTTGCTCTGCTCGTTCGCGCTCACCGAGCCCGGTGCAGGCTCGGACGTCTCGGCCATCCAGACGACTGCGGTACGTCGCGGGGACGAATACGTCCTCAACGGATCGAAGATGTTCATCACCAATGCGGGTCAGGCGGCCTGGTTCGTCGTCTTCGCCTCGACCAACCTGGAGGCGGGCCATCGGGGTCTCTCGGCGTTCGTCGTTCCGGCCGGCTCCGACGGCGTCGTTGTCGAGCAGCACCTCGACAAGCTGGGCCAGCGGGCGACGGACACCTCTGCGCTTGCCTTTCAGGAGGTGCGCGTTCCGGCGTCCAGCCGGCTCGGGGCGGAGGGAGAGGGCTTCAAGATCGCCATGCGGACGCTCGATCTGACGCGACCGGGCACCGCGGCCGGTGCCGTCGGCGTTGCCCGCGCCGCGTTCGAGCATGCGGTCGACTATGCGAAGAGCCGCGTCCAGTTCGGCCAGCCGATCGCTATGAACCAGGGGGTCAACTTCCTCGTCGCGGACATGGCGGCCGAGATCGAGGCGGCGCGTCTGCTGACCTGGCAGGCCGCGTGGCTGATCGACCAGGGCCAGCGCGCGACCTTGCAGTCGTCCTACGCGAAGCGTGTCTCCGCGGATACCGCGATGAAGGTCACGACCGACGCCGTCCAGATCTTCGGCGGCTACGGCTACATGAAGGAGTACCCGGTCGAGAAGCTGATGCGCGACGCAAAGCTCTTCCAGATCTACGAGGGCACCTCGCAGATCCAACGGTTGGTTATTGCACGCGAGATCTTCCTTCCCCGCGAGAGCTAGGCGCGCCCGGGCGCGCCCAAAAACCGCCCTCCGGCGCCGCTAGACTTCTCGCCTTCGTGGTCGCGGACTCACGGGCTGTTTCTGCGCGCGGGCGGCGCAGGCGAAGGACCTCGACGCGCGTGCGCGTCCAGCGTGGCGCGCTTGCATTTCTCCTCCTGGCCATCACGGGCTCGGTGCTCGGCCTGGTTTTCGCGGGTTCGCCGCAGCGGATCGCCGCCGGTGTGCGCATCGATGGCGTGAACGTGGGAGGGATGAAAGCCGGCGATGCCGAGCGACTCCTGGGACGGCGGGCGCGGGCGCTGGACCACACCCCGGTCGTCTTCGTCGCCGGCAACCGGCGCTGGCGTGTCACGCCGGAGCAACTCGGCGTCCGCGCGGACTGGCACGCCGCGGTCGAGCTTGCGCAGCGGCAGGGCGACGGTTTCGGCCCGTTCAGAGGCTTCCGGCGCCTCGACGTACGGGTCTTCGGCGCGGAGGTCGCGCCACCGACGCGGGTCTACGAGGCCGCCCTGGACTTCGAGGTCGGTCGCTTCGCCCAGGCGATCTACCGGCCGCACCGCGATCCCCAGCTTCGCCTACACGGGCTAGAGCCTGTGGTCGTCAAAGGCAGCGCCGGGAGGATTCTCGATCGAGCCGCGGCCTCCCGCGTCGTCGTCACGGCGCTGGCGAGCCTCTCGCGGCAACCCGTCGCTCTTCCCGTTCGCAGCGACCCTCCCACGATCTCTACCTCCCAGCTCGAAGCTGCGGCGGCCCGCATTCGCCTCGCCCTCTCGGCCCCCGTGCGGATGCGCTGGCGGGCGACGAGTTGGACGATCGCTCCCTGGCAGCTACGGTCGATGCTGGCCCTTCCCGGTCAGCATTCGAAGGTGCTGCGCATCGGCGGGCCTGGGGCAGATCGTTACTTCGGCGACCTCGGTCGAGCCCTCAACAGGCCGGCCAGAAACGCCGGTTTTGCTATCTCGCCCGGCGATCAGGTCGGAATCGTCCCTTCGCGCCGCGGCCGCACGCTCGACGTGCGAAGGACGGAGGCGAATGTGCTTGCGGCGGCGCTCTCACGTGAGACGCGCAGCGCTCGCGTCGTTGTCGCGACTGCGAAGCCGGGGCGAACGACGCAAGCCGCTCGTGCTCTGGGGATTCGCGGAGTCGTCGGGAGCTACGAGACGATCTACGGGGGCGACGCAAACCGAATTCACAACGTCCAGCTCGTGGCTCAGCTCCTCGACGGCCGTCTGATCGCTCCCGGCGCGACGTTCTCCTTCAACCAGGCAACCGGTGCGCGCACTGCGGCGAAGGGCTTCCGCGAGGCTCCGGTGATCATCAACGGAGAGCTGCAGACCGGCCTCGGCGGAGGCGTCTGCCAGGTCTCGACAACGGTCTTCAACGCTGCGTACGAAGCCGGGCTGAAGATCACCTCGCGCACCAATCACGCCCTCTACATCAGCCACTATCCGCTCGGCCGCGACGCGACGGTGGACTATCCGGATGTCGACCTCCGCTTCGTGAACGACACGAGTCACTGGCTGCTGCTGCGCACCTTCGTCGGCTCGTATTCGCTCAAGGTCGGCTTGTACGGCACGCCACAGCGCCGCCGCCTCGTCACGCAGACGCGCCCGCTCGTCGAGACGGGGCCGCCGCCGGTCGAGCACCAGCCCGACCCGAACCTGACCAAGGGCCAAACCGCCGTCCTCGACAGCGGCGAGCCGTCGCGTTCGACCAGCGTGCGCAGGCTCGTCTATCAGCGCGGCAAGCTGCTCTACGACGACACCTGGTACTCGTCATACCGCTCCCAGCCGAAGATCGTCCTCGTCGGGACGAAACCCAAGCCTGAGCCGAAGAAGAAAAAGAAGCCGCCGGCGACGACGACCACGACAACGACCACCACCACCACAACAACGACGACGCCTACGAATCCCTAGCCCGCGACTCGGCCTCTGCGATCTCCTCGACCAGCCACTTCGGCACGCGGGTCGGCCGCAACGTTTGCGCGTCGGCGCAGGCATGGCCGGTCGTGCCCTCGGCGATCGTCTCGCCGTCGCGTTCCACGCGGTAGTCGAACCTGAAGCGCGCGCCGCGCACCTCGCCGCAGCGCGCATGGATGACGAGCCGCTCGTCGAAACGGGCAGGCGCGCGGTAGGTGACGCTCGCGTCGAGAGTCAGGGCTTCGATCCCCTCCGCTTGCAGCTCCCGGTAGCCGCCCCGAAAACGGGCGAGGTACTCGATCCGCGCGACCTCGAACCAGACCAGGTAGACGGCGTGGTGGGCGATGCCCTGCGCGTCCGTTTCGGCGAAGCGAACCTTCACCTCGGTGGAGAAGCCGAAGTCCACGGCGGAACTCTCTACGATCGGCGGCCGCGTCGCTCGGCGCCCTCGCCGAAGACTCGATTCCTTAGGCGGCGGCTCGTCGCAGAGGGCGTTCTTCGAGGAGGCGGGTGCACTGGCTGCAATGCACGCGCGCGATCTCGTAGGGGATGCCTTCCCGCTGGCGCAACAGGTAGCTGGTCACCTTCGTGTGCCGGTGTGGGGCCCGGAACGGAATCGGCTTGCGCATCACATTGACCGTAGCTCTAACCTCGGAAAGTAGGACGCCCGAAAGGGTGAAGAAGTTGTGACAAAGAGGAGACCGCCGCCACTGTTCCAGGGCGCCCGGCGGGGCGCTCGCCGAGTGGTTAGCCTCCGTGCCGACCGGTAACACTGGCGCGAAACGACGAAAGGAGCCCAATGGCTTCACGAAAGCAGGGTGGATTGCTTGGAATCAGCGGGGAGGAGCTGATGGGCCGCCTCGCCGACCTTCCAGGGGCGAAGGGCATGCTCGACGGGGTGAGCACGCTGCGCGACCGCGTCGACGAGTTGCAGAAGCGGATGCGCGGGCTGGACGAGCTGTCGCGCCGCGTCGAGGCGCTCGAGCGGCGAGTCGACGAGCTCTCCGGGGGGAAGTCGAAGTCCTCGGCCAAGCGCGCCCCTTCGACCCGGTCGCGCAGTACAAAGAAGAGCGGCTCGAGCGGCTCGGGGTCTGCCAAGGCCTAGTGATCTAGATCACATGTCCTGCGGCACCCGCAGCCGCAGCGCGTGAGGAACGATCTCGAACCGCGCCGGGGTCGTCCCCGGCTGTTCTCCGTCGAGCTCGACCGGGAGCGGCTCTGGTGCTTCGATCTCCACCGTCGGCCCGCGGAGAAGTTCAGCTTTGGGGTGCGGCAGGTGCTTGCCGCGGTAGGTCTTCGGCAACGTCAGCAACAGATCCCGTTTCGTCAGGCTCCCGATCAGGAGCACGTCGAAGACCCCGTCGTCGGGCTCGGCCCCGGGACAGATCATCATTCCGCCCCCGAAGTAGCGGCCGTTCGCGACGACGACGTCGTGCATCCGCGCGCGGCGCGTTTCGGCGCCGACCGTGACCGCGAGCTCGGAGGTCCGCCACCGGGCGAAGACCGCGAAGGTCGCCCAGAAGTACGAGACCTTGCCACCGAGGGCCTTGCTCGTCTCGTTCGCGCGTTTGGCGATCGCGCCGCTCATTCCAGCGCTCGCGATGTTCGCGAAGTACCACTCCGCAGGCTCGCCCTGCCAGGAGCGGAACCGCGCGCGGCCGAGGTCGATCTCTCGCGTGCGTCCGTCGCGGGCGGTGCGCAGCGCCTCATCGAGCTTGTGCGGGATTCCGTAGGTGCGGACGAAGTCCCGGCCCGTCCCTCTCGGGATCACGGCGAGCTCGGGGCCTTCGCGGCCGGCGAGTCCATTCACGACCTCGTTCACAGTGCCATCGCCGCCGACGACGACGAGCAACTCCCCGCCTTCGTCGGCTGCCCGCCGCGCGAGCTCGGTGAGTTGACCCGGCCGCTCTGAGAGCAGCGCCTCCCCGGTCAGGCCTGCGGCCGCGGCGCGGTTCGCGATCTCGGGCCAGCGACGGCCGGTGGTGCCGTTGTCGGACGCCGGGTTGACGAGGAAGACGGTGCGTCGGGGCGGGTTAATGCTTCGGCTCGGCGGTCGCGGTCGCCAGGGCGATCCGGGTCATCCGGTCGACCGCCGCGCGCAGGTCCTCGTCCGGGATGCGCTGGAACTCGCCCTCGACGACGACGTCGCTGACCGTCAGCAAGCAGCCGGCCTGGACTCCGCGGAGCGCTCCGAGCGTGAACAGCACCGCCGCCTCCATCTCGACGGCGAGCACGCCGCGAGCCGACCAGCGGGCGTAC
>JALYLK010000258.1 GCA_030774275.1 Actinomycetota bacterium | reverse complement strand
ACGGGAGGGTTCGTCGGCAAGTTCTACGCCTTTTCGGCCGCCTACGAGCACGGCTGGACCTGGCTCGTGATCGTCGGCGTCGTCGCGACCGCGGTCAGCCTCTACTACTACCTGGCCGTGGTGCGGGCGATGTACATGCGCCCCGCCACCGAGCTGCAGTTGACGCCGAACCCGGTCGCCGGCGGCTCGCCGCCGCGAGAAACGCTGCTCCAAGGGGCGGTGCTCCTCGCCCTGACGGTCACCATCGGGTCCTTCATCGCAGTGCAGCCGCTGATCCACATCGCGAAGCTGGCCGCAAGCTCGCTGCCGTTCTGACCAAGTAACAGACTGTTACAAAGAAAGACCGGTCCCCGAACTGAGCAGGCGGCTCTTCCCAGGCGTGAGAAGACCGCGGAGCTAAGCACATCCGCGCCGTCAGTTCGGTCCGGAAACTCCTTGTAACAGTCTGTTACTTGGAGGAGCCTGAGCCGGCTCGAAGCTCGCTGGCAAGTGCGGCAAGGGCCTGCAAGCAGAACACGACCACGCAGGCGATCAGGGCGGAGCGGGCCGTCGCCGGCACCGAGGCGTCGCCAACCGATGGCGAACGCGCGGCGGTCGCGACCAGCAGAAGTGCCAGGACGACCGCCCAGACGTAGGCCTGGGCCTGCTCGGCCTTACCGTCGAGCCGGTCGGAGACGCTGCGCAGGCCCGCGATCGCGGTCAGTGGGACGGCGACCAGCAAAGCGTAGAAGGCAAGCGCGTGAGCGCCGTGCTGATCGGCTAGGGCAGCGCCGAAAACGAGGGCAAACGGCAGGAGTCGACCGGACATATCGGCCGGGTTCGGCGGAGGAGTGTCGTCTCCTGCGTTACGCTCGCGAGGTCAAGCGAGGAGGGCGAATGCCGGACGTTTCAGTGACCTGGCTCGGCCATGCGAGCTTCCGGGTCGACAGTCCCAGCGGCAAGCGGGTCTACGTCGATCCGTGGCTGGACAACCCGAAGTGCCCCGAGGGCGAAAAGCAGCCCGAGCGCGTCGATGTGATCGCGGCGACGCACGGCCACTCCGACCACGTCGGCAGCGTCGTCGAGATCGCGAAGCAGTTCTCGCCCGAGATCGTGGCGATCGTCGAGCTGAAGGGCTGGCTCGGTGAGCAGGGAGCGAACGTCGGCGAGGTTCCCGGCCCCAACAAGGGCGGCACGGTCGACGTCGACGGAATCAAGTTCACGCTCGTGAACGCCTTCCACTCGAGTTCGAGCAATGACGGCGACTACCTCGGTGAGTCGACGGGGATCGTGATCGAGTTCGAGAACGGAACCAAGCTCTACTTCGCGGGCGACACCTGCGTCTTCGGGGACATGCAACTGATCGGCCGGATCTACGGCCCCGACGTCGCCGTGCTGCCGATCGGTGGGCACTTCACGATGGACCCCCGAGAGGCAGCCGTGGCGCTCGAGCTGCTCGGGACGAAGCGCTGCATCCCTTGCCACTACGGGACGTTCCCGCTGCTGAAAGGAACCCCAGAGGAGCTCGAGCAGCAGGCGCCGCAGGGAGTCGAGATCCTGGCAATGGAGCCAGGGGAGACGATCACGGTTTGATGCGCGAGCGCTGGTTCGGGGCTACGGGTCGACGCGTGCCGGAGCTCGCCGTCGAGGGCGAGCTGCCGATCGATGAGGCACTGGTGCTCGATGACGTCTCGGACGAGCCCAAGCTCAGGCAGGCGCACGCGCGCGGAACCCCCATCGTCGTCCGAGCCGACTCGCCCGAGAAGATTTTGGCCGCGCTCAGGCGACCGGAAGTCGCTTCGGTCCTCGTGCCGAAGGATCATCGCGAGCTGCTCGAGCTCGACCTCCGAGAGCTGACCTATGGCTGAGCTCGTGTCTACATACTCGATCGCAGCCTGCGACCTCGAAGCAGGTCAATGGGGGGTCGCAACGCAGTCCAAGTTTCTCGCCGTCGGCTCGGTCGTCCCGTGGGCGGAGCCCCAGATCGGCGCGATCGCGACCCAGGCCTACGCCAACCCGCGTAACGGCCCGGACGGGCTCGCCCTCCTGCGCGAGGGCCTCTCCGCCGAGCAGGTCGTCGAGCGTCTGACCTCCGCAGACGAAGGACGAAACCAGCGGCAGCTCGGGATCGTGGACGGCGAGGGCCGAGGCGCAAGCTTCACCGGCGCCGAGTGCCTCGATTGGGCGGGGGGCAGGACTGGTCCCTCCTACGCCGCGCAGGGCAACATCCTCGTCTCCGCCGAGACGGTCGAGGCGATCGCGGCGAGCTTCGAATCTTCCAGCGGCCCCCTGGCCGAGCGCCTGCTCGAATGCCTCGACGCGGCCCAGGCCGCCGGCGGCGACCGGCGAGGCCAGCAGTCGGCAGCACTGTTGGTCGTCGAGAAGGACGGGGGGTACGCGAACCTCTCGGACACGATCGTCGAGCTACGGGTCGAGGACCACGAACGCCCGCTCGACGAGCTCCGCCGCCTCTATGGGCTGCACGTGGCCCTCTTCGGCGAGACACCGCGAGACGAGTGGCTCGCGGTCGACGACCCGCTCGCAGACGAGCTACGGACTCGGCTGGCGAAACTCGGCTACGACGGAGATCTCGAGGACGCCTTCAACCGCTGGGCGGGTAACGTCAATCTCGAGGAGCGCGTGGACGGAATCGAGGAGATCGATCCCGTGGTGCTCGAAGAGCTGCGAGAGCTCTCATGAACGACGGTTACGAAGTCGCTCACATCGACGAGCTCGAGGAACTCCCGATCAACAATGGTGAGTTCGTCTGGCGGCCGGTTCGCCGCCGCTTCGGGATCACGGCCTTCGGCACGAACGCCTACACCGGGGACACCGGTCAGCGGGTCATCGAGGAGCACTCCGAGCGCGATAACCACCAGGAGATGTACGTCGTCCTTCGCGGCCGAGCGACGTTCACGCTCGGCGACGACGAGGTCGACGCCCCCGCAGGCACGATCGTGTTTCTGCAGCCGGATACGAAGCGAGGCGCCATCGCGGCCGAGGACGGCACCGCCGTGCTGGCGGTCGGAGCGAAGCCCGGAGTCGTGTTCGAGGCGTCGCTCTGGGAAGACGTGTTCGCGGCCAACGCGTACGCCGACAAGGGCGAGCTCGACCGCGCGAGGAAGCTGATGGCGGATTTGCTCGAGCAGCATCCAGACGCCTGGCAGGGGTTCTTCAACGCCGCCTGCCTCGAGGCGCGGCTCGGCAACCAAGACCTTGCGCTCGAGCACTTCGAGCGTGCGCTCGAGCTCGAGCCTGAGAAAGCGCGGGAGTTTGCCAAGACCGACTCGGACTTCGACTCGATCCGAGACGATCCGAGGTTCGTGGAGCTACTCGAAACTTCTTAGCCGGGGGTGACGCCTCCGTTCGTCTAGCTGTCACCCGGGAGTCGGACCCCGCCGGCCAGCTCGCGGAGCGCTGGCACAGGGTCACCCTCCGGCCGCGCGACGAACAGCAGGGCGCCGTAGCCGTCGGCGCCGGTCAGGGAATCGACCAGCAGCTGCAGGCCAAGCGCCAGGGCGAATGCCTTGTGCGCCTGCTCACCGCCGAATGGAACGAGCGCCTCCTCGGCGGCCGCGCCCGTCAGGACGTCGCCGTAGGTGACGGCGCCCATCGAGACGTCGGCGACGACCGCTCGACCGTCGGAGCTCGGAATCGCGATCGCGAGCGGGTTCGTTCCGGCGAGCTTCGCGCCGCCGGCGGGGGAGCCGAGCCGCGGCGGCGAGGTTGCGGTCAACGCCGCCACAAAGCCGCCTTCGGCGAGCTTGCGAACCCAATAGCCGAGCATTCCAGTCGGGAAGCAGTGCGCAGCGACAATCACGCGGGCCCGCTCGGGCGGGTCGGCGAGCTGCGCCTCGACGATTGCGGCGAGAGTCAGGTAGCCGAGCGCGCCGCGTCCATCCCAGCGCTCGTAGCCGCCCTCGGCGAGGACGACCTCGGGCCGCGCGGAGGGCTCGAGGTCCGGCAGCGTCGCAAGCCAGTCGACGCGGGAGAGTCCATGGCTGGTTCGGCCGCGCCGCTCCGCATCCAGGAAGTGATCAGCGAGCGTCTGGGCGTCCTCGGCTGAGAACCCGAGCGCGCGGAGCTTGACTGGGACGTCGCTCAGGAGAGGACCGGCAGGGCCTTCACGAAGCCGACGCCCTGCTCTCGACGCGTCTCCGCGATCGCGTCGGCGATAGCCAGGATCGCGGCCGCCGCCGGCGCTTCGGGCGTCGCGATCACGAGCGGCTCCCCCGCGTCACCCGACTCACGGAACGCCGGGTCGAGCGGCACCGAGCCGAGCAAGGGAATGTGCAGGTCGTCCGCGAGCTCCTGCCCGCCGCCGGAACCGAAGACTTCACCGCTCATGTTCTCGATCACGCCGACCAGGCGCATGTTCGTCTTCTGCGCCATCAGGGCCGCGCGGGCGGCGATCTCCTGCGCGAGCGGCTGCGGAGTCGTGACGATCACGGCCTCGGCACGCGGCAAGAGTTGGCCGAGGGAGATCGAAACGTCGCCGGTGCCGGGCGGCATGTCGACGACGAGGGTGTCCAGCTCCCCCCAGTGGACGTCAGAGAGAAACTGCTCGAGCGCGCGATGCAACATCGGCCCCCGCCACATGACCGGCGAGTTCTCCTCGAGGAAAAAGCCGATCGACATCAGCTTGATGCCGTCTTTCACGGGCGGCACGATCATCCGATCGACGACGACCGGCCGCTGGTGAATTCCCAGCAGGTGCGGAATCGAGTGACCGTAGACGTCGGCGTCGAGAATCCCGACCCGCTGGCCGAGGGCGTTGAACGATGCCGCGAGGTTGATCGTCAGCGACGACTTGCCGACGCCACCCTTTCCGCTCGCGACGGCGATCACGCGCGTGGCGCGGTCGAGCGAGATCCCCTTGGTGCGCTCGGTGACGCCGCCGCGGAGCTTGGTGGTCAGCGCCGCCTTCTCCTCGGGGGACATGACGTCGAAGTCGAGCGAGACACGCTCGACCCCGGCCACCGGCGCGAGCACCTCGGCCACCTGTTGCTCGAAGCTCGAGCGAAGGGGACAGCCCGCGACGGTCAAGGCGATCGTCACGGCGACCTCGCCGCCGTCGATCCGGACGTCGCGAACCATGTCGAGCTCAGTGACCGGGCGCCGGAGCTCCGGGTCGATGACCTGCTCCAGCGCCTTGAGGATCTCGTCGCGCGAGGGCTCCATGCGAACGAGCCTAGCAACGTGAGTACAAGCCGACGAGGCAGTCCTTCAGCGCCCCACCGAATCGCCTCCGTCCCAACCAGACGCGGCCTCTCGGGCCGTGTCCTGAGGACTGTCCCCCCGACCCGGCACCACGGGACAGGTGTGGAAGAAAAGTCACAGATTCGTTACGCGGAACGAGCGTCCGTTCGCGCGGGTGGGTCTACGCTTCCGTCGCGGAACCGGACGGCGCGGTCAGCCTGTTTGGCTCACGGAATGGTTTTCGTGAGCTGGCAGCACCGTCGGTTGATGTTGGTCCAAAAACCCGAGAGCCGGCGCGTGACCTCCCCTACGAGCTAAACGCCTAGGCGCTCCTTCAGCCAGAGGCCGTTCCTGACCGCAAATCCTTCCCAGTCGTTGTTGAAGTACGCGAAAACGTCGACCTCACGCCGCCAGGCCTCGATTCGTTGCGCCCACTCCTCCAGCTCGGACTCGGAGTAATTGCCACGCCGGCCGCGCGAGCCGGAGTGGAAGCGAATGTACGTCCAGTCTGCCGTCAGCTCGCACGCCTGAAACGCACGTTGCGGGTGATCGCCGATCGCGAGCGCGACGCCGTGCGAGCGAAGCTGCTCGTACACCTCGGGCACGAACCAGCTCTCGTGACGGAACTCGAAGCAGTGCCGCCCGGCGGGGAGCTTTTCGAGCGCGCCGGCGAGACGTTCGTCATCGCGGCGAAAGTTCGCCGGAAGCTGCCAGAGCACAGGCCCCAGCTTCGGCGAGTGTACGAGCGGCTCGATGCGGTCGTAGAACGTCCGAACGCCCGAGCCGAGGTCGCGCAGCCGTCTGACGTGCGTGATGTAGCGGCTCATTTTGACCGCGAGCACGAAATCCTCCGGAGTCGTCTGAACCCAGTTCGCGACGGCCTCCCGCCGGGGCAACCGGTAGAAGGTCGCGTTCACCTCGACCGTGTCGAAATGACGCGCGTAGAAGTCGAGCCACAACCGAGGCGGGCACCGCGGCGGGTAGAAGACGCCGTTCCGCCAATGGTCGTAGTTCCAGCCGCTGCAACCGATTCTGACCTGCTTCGGCTTCAGCGGTCGAGAGCGGCGAACAGCTCCTGGCACAGCTTGGGTGTTCCCGCCGCGACGACGCGTGAACGCCCTACGGTGTCGAGCGGCGCGCGGTCGAACGGCGGCGCCTCCGGGAGATCGATCGCGAGGCCGCACTCGCGAACGAGCAGCTGCGCCGCGGCGATGTCGACCGAGCGGGCGCCCTTGAGCGAGCAGACTGCGTCGACGCGCCCGGCTGCGAGGTGACAGAGCGAAAGAGCGAGCGACCCCATGATCCGCAGGCGGTATGCGATCCCGACCATCTGCGCCGCCTTCTCGGCGACCGAGGAGGTGAGGGTGGCCTCGAACGAGAGGATTTCGATCTCGTCCTTGGGGCGGACGTCGCCGAGCCGCTCCTCGCCGAGGAACGCCCCCGCGCCGCGGCGTGCAGTCCACTCCTCGCCGGTGCCGAAATCGTAGACGTATCCGAACTGGACGTCCCCCAACGTCGGCCCGTCCGCAACCGCAAGCGACAGCGCGAAGAACGGGATGCCCCTCTTCGCGTTCAGGGAGCCGTCGATCGGGTCGACCACGACGTACGTCGAACCGCCCTCGCCGAAAACACGCTCGCCAAGCTCCTCCGAGATCAGCGTGAAGCTCGCACCCGTGGCCTCGAGCCGGCGAACGATCGCGTCCTCGGAGGCGGCGTCGATCGCAACCGTGTCGTCACCGCCCTCGCCGGCGCCGACGACCGGCTCGCGCTCGACGCGAGTCGGTAGGTCGACCAGGACGCCGCGAACGTCCTCCACCGCCGCGCGGCAGGTCGCCAGCCAGTCAGTCAATCGGCTGAAACAGAAGACCCGAGGTCAGCTTTGGGAAGAAGTAGGTCGTCTTCTGAGGCAGCACGCGGCCCTCGCGCGCGCGTGTGAACACATCCTCGATCCTAGTCGGCCGCAGCAGAAACGCGGCCTCGGCGTCTCCCCGATCGACTGCTGCGACAGCCTCGCCGCGCTCGGCCGTATAACTGACCCCCTCCGGTGCCAGCGCGTCGACGACCTCGACGTCGAGCCCGTCGCCCTCGAGCAGCTCGTAGCCGCCGCCCCGGTAGAGCACGACGCCCGGCAGCTCCGGGCCCGGCTCGTCGATGGGCGTCCCGCGCACGCCGTTGAGCGATGCCGCCATCCGGTGCGTCGGAAAGATCGTGAGCCCCTGCTCTTGCGTCGAGACGAGCACCACCATCATCCACGCACTCGCCTCGGAGCCTTCCTCCTCGTGGAACGCGAGCGCGGTCTCGTACCGGTGATGACCGTCGGCGATCAAGAGCTGCGCATCCGCAAATGCCTCGCCGGGGTCGTCTGGGACACGCCACAGCCGGTCAGCTCCGGCAACGAGGTCGGGCTCTCGCTGCGGGAGCTCGACCGGATCGCCGTCGTGGAGCAGAAAGATCGGCTCGAGCTGCGTCCGCGTCGCGCGCAACAGCCGCAAGCGGGCTTCCTTCGGCCCGGCATGGGTGCGCTCGTGGGGAAGGATAACCCGGCTCTCGTAAGGCTCGAGCCGCACCGTGACGACGAGTCCGTTCCGCGTCCGCGGAACGCCGTCGGGGCCGGTGTAGGCCTGCGAGAGCGCCCAGACCGCCGGCTCATCCTCCCGCTCGAGCACGCCGTCTTGTTGCCACTCGCTTAGGTCCCGCGCCGCCTGGGCCTCCGACTCCGGCAGCGTCAGGTGGACGACGTTGTGCGGATCGAGCTCCAGGTATCGCTCTCGCTCCTCCGGTGAGATCACGTCGTACGGCGGCGCAACGAGCCGCTCGATCGGGCCCGCAGCCGCGGAGTAACGAAGCGCCCGAAACGGCCGAACCTGAGCCATCGGACCGGACGCTACCAGCCGCTTCAGGACCTAGACTCCCCTCGTGGTCGCTCGCCTTCGGCTCCCTCCCGTGGGGGAAACCCTGTTTCCCCTACGAGCCCCCTTCTCCATAGAACCGGGGGAACCTCCCGGTTCCCCCGAGAGCCCCCTCCCCCTCATAGGCCAAGGGGTTGGCCTATGAGCGCGATCGCGCAGCTGGCCGAAGAACGCGTCGTCGAGGGCATCTACGCGGTCGCGCGGAAAGAGCGCCTGCGCACGCGCAACGGCTCCTCGTACCTCGCTCTCGAGCTCGTCGACGCCAGCGGCCGGATCGAGGCCCGCGTCTGGAACGACGTCGACCTGCTCGACGGCCGCTTCGCCGAGGGTGACGCCGTCCGTGTGCTGGGTCGGGTCGAAAAGTTCCGCGACAAGCTGCAGCTCGAGGTGCGCTCACTGGAGGCGGCGCCCGAAGCCGATCCCACCACGCTGACCCCGGCCTTGCGCCGCGACGCCGACGAGCTCGACGGCTTCCTCGAGTTCCTGGCCGGCGAGATCGCGCATCCGGGGCTGAAGGCGACCGTCGGACGTTTTCTCGCCGACGACGGCCTCCGCGCCTCCCTCCGTTCCCTGCCCGCCGCGCCCGACGGCCACCACGGCTATGCGGGTGGCCTGTTGGAGCACACGGTCGGGGTCGCCACGATCTGTCGCGAGACGGCACAGCTCCACCCCCGGCTTCGCGCCGATCTGCTGCTCGCCGCGGCGCTCCTCCACGATCTGGGACGAGCCCGAGAGCTCCGCCCCGCGCCGACCTTCCGGCAGACCGAGGAGGGACGCCTGCTCGGCCACGTGCATCTTGGCCTGCGGCTGATCGAGGAGCGGGCTGCCGCGCTCGAAACCGACGTCCGCGCCGAGCTGCTGCACGCCGTCGCCGTCCACCACGACGCAAGAGCGGCACGGACAGCGGAGGCAGCCGTCCTCTACCACGCAAACCAGCTCGATGCGGTCGCGGCCACCCGGCCCGTGTAGGTCCTTGGCACGCCGACCAGAAGAGGCTGTGCCGGCTTCGCCGGTTCGGCCGCTCTAGCTAAATGTTCGCAGCCGCCCTCGCGCTCGCGGCCGCAGCGTCGTGGGGAGTCGGCGATTTTCTGGGCGGCCTCAAGAGCAGATCGCTGCGGCCGGTCGCCATCTTGATCGTGGCGCAGCCGATCGGCGCAGGTCTACTCGGCATCTGGGTCGCGATCCGCGGGCAGGGTCCTCCCGGCTCGGAGGTGCTCTGGGCATGCGTCGCGTCGGTCTTCGGAACCGTCGGGCTGATCGCGTTCTACCGCGGAATGGCCGCTGGCGCGCTCAGTATCGTCGCGCCGATTGCCGGTGCCGGGGCCGCGATCCCGGTGTTCTGGGGGCTGGCGCACGGAGACCACCCGAGCGTCTACCAGGAGGTCGGCTTCGTCGCCGCGCTCGCGGGAGTCGTCCTGGCTTCATTCGAGCGAGAGCGCAACGCCGCGCGCTTTGCCGCCGGTGTCGGCTGGGCACTGATCGCGATGGTCGCGTTCGGCGCCTACTACATCCCGATGCACACGGCCAGCCAAGGCGACTTCCTCTGGGCGGCGTTCGTCTTCCGCCTCAGCTCGTTGACACTCGTCGCCTCCGCCTGGCTCGTGCTCCGACCTGCTCGTGCTCACCGGGCCGATCTACCGGTCTTGGCCTCGATCGGCGTCCTCGACACCGGGGGCAACGTCTTCTTCGCCGCATCGTCGGCCCGCGGCCTGGTCAGCGTGGTCTCGATCCTCGCCTCGCTCTACCCGGTCGTCACGGTGCTGCTCGCCCGCGCCGTCCTGCACGAGCGGGTGCACCGCTCGCAAGAGCTCGGGATCGTCCTGGCGCTCGCCGGCATTGTCCTGGTCTCAGCTGGTTAAACGCGCAACCGATGCCGAGCCTCTTCCGTTGTGCCCTGAAAGAAAGGGGGACTCAAACATGCTTCTTCTCATCCTGCTGGCACTCCTGGCAATCATCCTCTTCGGCGTCGGCTTCACGATTCACTGGCTGTTCATCGTGGCCATCATCGCCGTGCTGCTGTTCGTGATCAGCTTCTTCATGGGCGCTTCCGGCGGCCGGTCACGAGGAGCTTGGTGGTAACGACCCAAGTGATCTAGATCATCTGGCTTGCCGAGGTCCGGGGCCGAAACGCCCCGGACCCGCAGGCCACGACTACAGTCGGACGCAGACCGCGCCCTTCACCAGGCGACGGCCCGGTCACGGGTAACCAGAACGCCTTCGGGCGCCGGGCTTCCCCCGATCGCGAAGGCGAGCTGCTCCATCGCCTCCGGCACGAGGCGGTAGAACGTCCAGGTGCCGCGCCGACGCTCGACCTCGATCAGGCCGGCTTCCCTCAAGACGCGGAGATGATGCGACACGGTCGGCTGCGAGAGGCCCAGCGGCCCGGTCAGCTGGCACGTGCAGACCTCGCCCTGACCGGCAATTCGGTTGACGATAGAGACCCGGGCTGGGTCGGCGAGGGCTTTGAACCGGTCAGCGAGCGCGCGGGCCGAGCTCTTCGGCAGGGGCGGCGCGCCGGGCGCGCAGCAGGGCTGTTCGAGAACGCGAAGTTTCTTCATTGACGGACGTCAATGTACCAGCTACCGTCGCACCATCGATCCCCATGGGAAGTATCCCTTGACAACACGTACGTGTATGGAGTACCATTCTGTGTATGAGCGCGCGTCAAAGGGAGTCGGTCGAGCGGTCGCCGTCGAGCGACAGCCGCATGACCTACACCGAGTTCCTACGGCAGTTCCCGAACGACGACGCCTGCCTCGACTACTTGAAGGCTCGTTACTACGCCGATGGGACGCCGTGCCCGAAGTGCGAGAAGCCCTCGCGCTTCCACCGGATCAAGGGCCGCTCGGCGTACTCCTGTCAGTTCTGCGGGCACCACGTCTATCCGACCGCTGGAACGATCTTTCACAAGTCATCGACGTCCTTGCAGTTGTGGTTCTGGGCGATCTACCTAATCGGCTCGTCCAAATGCGGGATCTCCGCGAAGCAGCTCGGGCGCGAGATCGGCGTGACCTACAAGACGGCTCACCGGATGCTCAAGAAGATTCGCCTGCTGATGGACGAGGACGGCGGGCCGCTCTCGGGCGACGTCGAAGTGGACGAGACTTTTGCTCGCGGTCGCTTGCGGGCCTCCGAGACTCGCGGCAAGACGGGCCAAGAGCGCAAGCGCCTCATGGACGAGAAGAGCAAGGGCCGAACGGTTCTCGCCGCGGTCGAGCGCGGCGGCAGGGTGAAGGCGTCAGTGGTGCCCGATCGCAGCAAGCCGACGCTCCAGGGCAAGATCCGCGAGTTCGTCCTTCCCGAATCAATGATCTTCACGGACGAGTTGAAGCTATACGTGGGGATCGGCAGGGAGTACAAGGGCCACAAGCGGATCAAGCACAAGGCACGCATCTACGTCGAGGGCGATGCTGGCACCCAGAACGTGGAGAGCTTCTTCGCGCTCTTCAAGAACAGCGTCCGGGGGGCGCATCACTCGATCAGCACGACCTATCTCCCGAACTACTTGGACGAATACACCTTCCGCTGGAATCACCGGAAGGACGAGGGATCTATGTTCTGGACGATCCTCGACCGGGTTCGGAAGGATCGCCTAGCCGCCGGGTAGCTTTCTCGAGATCGCGGTCGAAGTCAGCCGGCCGATACTCGGGATCTTGTTTCTCCGCAACATCGCGTGGTGCTGGACGTGGCTTGCCCGTGCGGTTTTTCTTCGGTTTTGCGGGCACGGCGTCAGGCTACCCCCTTGCGCCGTCAGATGCCACTGACAGAATGTGTCCGGCAGGGTTTTCCACAGATGTGAAAAATCCCTGCTTGCGGAGCGAAAAGGGAGAAGCCGACAAAGACTCGGAGCGGGGCGGATTCGAACCGCACACCACTTGCGTGGTGCCAGGGCGTTCTAAGGGCCTGCCCACCACCTGGTGGATTCCCGCTCCGCGTGACAGGTGGGGACCGGAGCTACTACCTCCGGTCCCCCACCCCCCGCTACGCATCACCGTCCTTACGGTGGACGTCTTGCGTATCGGTTTCTGCGCCACCGTCGGTGGCAAGCCTGTAGTAGCCGTAGCGCGGACACTCGACGTCGCCAAGTTCGCGCATTCGTTTGAGATTCGCTTCGACCGCTTTCGGGGAAGGAGCCCAGCCTCGCGCAAGGATCTCGCGCTTGAGCTCTACTACCTTCCAGATCCGGCCGGGCTGGTCAGCCATGACTCGGAGCAGGGCTTCTCGTCCTCTCGGGCCGCGTTCATCGTGCGGCTGAGCGACGAAAACCGTGCCGTTCTGCTCAACGAACCTCGGCTTTTGAATGTTCTTCGCCTCGCCGTTCAGGGCTCGGACGGCTGCGATGAATTGGCGCAGCGCCCGCGCTCGTTCTTCGTGTTCGTCTGCCTCGCGTTCCATTTCCGGCAAGCGATCGAGCAGATCAGCGGTCACGGCTTCCCCCTCCTTTTGAGACCTACTCCGTTGGCGGTCGAATCCCACGCAGACAATTTAGGGTGGGCGACGGACGGAATCGGGTCCAGTACAGGCGTTTCGCATCCGTCGCGGCGGACCTCCACGACGCGAACTAGGCGATATCCCCTGCATTTGGGACGATTTTCGGGTGAGCCGTGTCGAGAAAACTGGACGACTGCTCTAAAGTGCGACTGTGCCGACTTCCTCGCCGCCCCGGCTGCCCTCGGCCTCGATTGCGGAGAACTTAGACCGCGTGCGAGGGCTACTACATCGGACATTGGAGTCCGCCGCGGATCGCTTCATCCTCGTCGCGCTCCGGGTGGGAAGCCCGCGCGCCGTCGTTCTACCAGAACGGGAATACGAGGCCTTCATAGCAACCATCGAAGTGGACGAGGACCCGGAAGCGTTGGACGATCTACGAGCTGGTCTAGAGGAAACCCGTCAGGGCCTTCCGCCAACATGGGAGGAACTGGAAGGCGAACTCGGACCACTTGGCAAACCTCAGGCCCACAAGGCGATATAGGCAAGAGTTCGCGGCGTTGTCGCCAGCGGACAAACAAGCTCTGCGGGATGAGCTTCCTTTACTCGCGGCAAATCCACGCGAGTACGGAACGGAGCTGCGCGGACACCGGCGAGGAACGTGGGCGGCGAAGATCGGCCTTTACCGAATCCTCTACAGGATCATCGGTTCACAGGATCAGGAAGTCAGTCTCGACTCGATCCTCTACCGCCCGCATGGCTACCCGCGGCATCCATCGCGGCGTCCGCGTTCCTAGCAGCAGCCTCCGCAGCACTCGCAATCACAGTCACAACAGCGCATTTCAACCCCCCCTTCTAGCTTGCCCAGGGAACGGTGGCACGACCGCCGGTGTACGTGTCGTGAAGGGATACTTCCCATCCCCATCGATGAAAGGAGGCCCGTGGCCTGTTGTGATTGCGACTGCAGCGGTGGTTGCTGCTGCTGATCTCTTCAGGGACTGGCACCCATCGAGTGCCAGTCCCTGACACCCTGCCGGCTAAACGTTGAAGCGGATGTTGAGCACGTCGCCGTCCTCGACGACGTAGTTCTTGCCCTCGAGGCGCTGCCGGCCCCGCTTCACGACCTCGGCACGCGAACCCGCTTCGACCAGATCGCTCCAGCGGATCACCTCGCAACGGATGAACCCGCGCGCGATGTCGCTGTGGATCGTCGCCGCCGCATCGAGCGCGCTCTGCCCACGACGAAGCGGCCAGGCGCGGGTCTCGTTCTCGGCAGCGGTGAAGAACGAGATCAGATCGACCGCCTCGAAGAGACGCCGCGCGATCTCGCCGACTGCTCCCGGCGCCCCTTCCCGGAACGCCGCGGCCTCCTCGTCCGGCAGCTCCGACAGCTCCGCCTCGAGCTTCGCGTCCAGCCCGCCGGGACCGTTGCGAACCTCGATCAGCGGCTTCGTCGTCAGCGGCTCAAGCCCCGCCGGCAGCTCCCCGGGCCACTCGGACAGCGGCCGCTCGGCCTCGAGGTGCGCGAGTATCGACTCGAGCTGTTCCACCTCGTCACGGAGTTGGGAGTCGCCCGACTTGGCCTGCTTCCGGACGCGTTCGAGTCTCCGCTCGACGTGGTCCCGGTCGGCGATCAGCAGCTCGAGTTGCAGCGTGACGAGATCGTCACCGGGGTCCCGGGATCCGGACCACGCGTCCAGGACTGCGAGGAGCGCGTCGACCTGGCGCAGGTTCCCGAGCAGCTGCGCTCCGGTGCCGGGGACGTCGACCACGCGCAGGGCGGCGGGGGTGATCTTCCTTGCGCCCTCGACGCCCGCCACCGGCCCTAGGCGCTCGTCCGGGATCGTCGCCATGCCCACGTTCTCCTTGCCGGGAACGGACGTGCCCGTGCGGGTGAGCGCCTTGAAGAGGGTCGTCTTGCCCGAGTTCGGCAGCCCGACGATGCCGACGGAGAGAGCCAAGCGACGAGCCTACGGTGCCGAGCCGGAGCGTTCCAACTGCCGTTGCAACGAGGCGAGCGCGCGGTGCTGGAGCGATTTGATTGCGCCGTCGGTCTTGTCGAGGATCGTCGCCGCGTCGGCGTTCGAGAAGTTGAAGACGAACTTGAGCGTCAAAACCTGTTGCTGCTCAGGTGACAGCTTCTCGATCAGCTGGAGCATGCTCTGCCGTCCGATCGACTCGAGCGCTTCTTCCTCGGCTGCGCTTCCCTCACCCGGGTCGGGTTCCGGCACTTCCTCCTCGAGCTGCCAGCGCTTGTTCGCCCGGAAATGGTCCATCGCCAGGTTGTGGGCGATGCGGAAGAGCCACGCAGAGAACGGCGCCGACCGCCACCGGAAGTTGCCGATCGACTCGAGCATCTTGACGAACACCTGCGTCGTCAGGTCCTCGGCGTCGTGACGGTTACCGACGCTCATGTGCAGGTAGCTGTAGATGCGGTCGAAGTGGAGTAGGTAGAGCTCCTCGAGCGCGTGGCGATCGCCCCGCTGGGCCTGCTCCACCAGGCGCCTCAGTTCCTGTGCCGAGGTTCGCTGGTTCAACGGGGTCGTGCCTGCGGGACCGTAAGCCATCAAGCGGGAAATGCCCCAGGCAGTGTCCGGCGTAAACGCGAACGCCTAGGAACCGCTGGAAAAGCCCAGCCTCGCCTCGCGCGCGAACCGCTTGAAGTAGACGACCCGCGCGAGCGGAATCGTGTAGCGGCCGTCGTCGGCGTCGAGCGTGAGTGCCCCGTCATTGCGGTCGGCGAGCGCCTTCTCCAGCTCGTCGGCAGACTCGCTCGTCAGACGCGCGCCGATGATCTGGCCGCCGTCGAAGGCGAGCTCGACCACGACGCGCTCGTTGCTAGAGCTAGACATCAGCCACCAGCTCGGAGAGAACGCCGTGAACCGCGTCGGGATGCACGAACGCGACTTCGAGCCCGAAGAGGCCCTGCCGCGGCTGGTCGTCGACCAGCTCGACACCCTGTTCGGCGAGCTCGTCGATCGCCGCGCGAACGTCGGCCACCTCGTAAGCGACATGGTGCATCCCGGGCCCCCGCTTGGTGAGGAACTTGCCGACAGGAGTCTCATCGCCGAGCGACGCCAACAGCTCGACGCGACCCGCGCCGACAGCCAGGGAGGCCGCCTCGACGCCCTGTGCTGGAACCGTCTCGCGATGCTCAAGGCGGGCGCCGAAGATCCGCTCATACGTCGTCACCGCTTCGTCGAGGTCCTCGACCGCAACGCCTAGATGGTGGATCCCGCGCGTTTGCACGCGGGCGATGCTACATGCCCGACCTTTAGACGTTTCAGAGGTCCTCCCCGGCGTCGGTCCTGCCAACCGAGATTAGACGGACGCCCCGGCAAAGCCGGGACGTCCTCCAAGTCGGCGTCGCAAGCGAGCGCCTAGTCAGTAGGGAGCGAGACGACCTTGACCGTGCCGACGGTCTCGCTGGAGCGCGAATCCGCCTCCACATCGGCGAGCAGTACGTCGAGCTCCTCGCGATCGAGCGTTTCCTTTTCCAGGAGAGCATTGGCGATTCGGTCCAGGGCGGCGCGGTGCTTGGTGATGAGCCGCTGGGCGTCCTCGTAGGCCTCGGCGGTGAGGCGTCCCTGCTCCTGGTCGCGAAGACGCTTGGTTTCCTCCGACAACGCGTAATTGTCGGCGCGCATCGTGCGCGATGTGACAGCGGTAGACATGCCGTACTCGAAGACCATCGCGCGGGCGAGCTCGGTCACTTTCTCGAGATCGTTCGCGGCGCCGTTCGTAACCCGCCCGAAGACCACCTGCTCGGCGGCGCGGCCGGCGAGGTAGACCTTGAGCAGATCTTGAAACTCCTCGGTGGTGTGGAGATAACGCTCCTCGCTGGGCAGGTTGAGCGTGTAGCCGAGTGCTTGGCCGCGGGAAACGATCGTCACCTTCTGCACGGGGATCAGGTCGCCGACCAGATGGGACATCAGCGCGTGGCCGCCCTCGTGGTAGGCAAGGATTCGCTTTTCCTTTTCCGTCACGACCTTGCGCTTCTGCAGCCCGGCCACGACGCGCTCCATGGCCGCGTCGAAGTGCTCGTGATGAACGAACTGCTGTTTCTCGCGGCCGGCAAAGATCGCCGCCTCGTTAGAGATGTTCTCGAGCTCCGCGCCGGTCAGACCGGAGGTCTGACGGGCGATCAGCTTCAGGTCGACGTCCGCGGCGAGAGGCTTCCCGCGGGTGTGCACGGCAAGGATCTCCTCCCGCCCGGCGAGGTCCGGCGCGTCGATCAGAACCTGACGGTCGAAGCGGCCCGGCCGGAGCAGCGCCGAATCGAGGTCCTGCAGGCGGTTCGAAGCGCCCATGACGACCACCTGCTCGCGTGTCTCGAAGCCGTCCAGCTCGACGAGCAGCTGGTTGAGCGTCTGGTCCTGCTCGCGGTTGAAACCGTGGCCGGCTCGAGCCGTCCCGACCGCATCGAGCTCGTCGATGAAGACGATCGCGGGGGCGTTCTTGCGCGCCTCCTCGAACAGCTTGCGGATCCGCGCCGCCCCGAGACCGGCGAACATCTCGACGAAGGCCGAGGCGCTCTGCATGTAGAAGCTCGCGCCGGCCTCACTTGCGATGGCCTTCGCGAGCAGCGTCTTGCCGGTTCCAGGCGGGCCGTAGAGCAGAATCCCCTTTGGCACGCGGGCCCCGAGAGCCTCGAAGCGTCCCGGGTCGCGCAGGAAGTCGACGACCTCCTGCAGCTCTTCTTTCGCCTCTTGCAGGCCGGCGACGTCGCTCCAGGTGACCCTCGAGTTCGAGGTGACGGTCTTCGCAGCCGTCACGCGCGGCATCACCTGCAGGGTGCGCCAGAGCACGTAGACCATCATGACCAGCAGCACCGCGAAGAGGAGCGGCAGCCAGTCGGAGG
>JALYLK010000257.1 GCA_030774275.1 Actinomycetota bacterium | reverse complement strand
TGCTCGGCTCGGTCCACTACGTCGACGGCTTTCCCGTCGATCAAGAGCCGGGGCTCGTCGAGAAGCTCGGTCCGCAGGAGGCGTGGCGGCGCTACTTCGTCTGGTTGCGGAACGCGGCCAGGAGCGGGCTGTTCGACTCGCTCTCGCACCCCGACCTGGTCAGGCACCACGGCCCACGCCCGGACGCCGAAGCGGTTCAGTGGCTGCACGAGGAGACGGCTGACGCGATCGAGGCGGCCGGCGTGTGCGTCGAGGTCTCGTCGGCCGGTCTGCACAAGCCCGTCGGCGAGCTCTACCCCGACCCGCAGCTCCTCGAGGCCTGCCAGGTACGCGGAGTGCCGATCACGCTTGCGTCGGATGCCCACGCACCGCAGAACGTCGGCCGCGACCTGGATCGCGCGATCGACCTTGCGCGCGCCGCCGGCTACGAGTCAGTCACGATCTTCGACCGGCGGCAACGTCGCCAGGAGCCGCTCGGATGAGCGAGCTGCGCGTTGGGCTCGGTCTCGATGCCCATGCGCTCGCGGACGGCGTTCGGCTGGTTCTCGGCGGCGTGGAGATCGAGTCTCCTCGCGGCTTGGCCGGGCACTCCGACGGCGACGTGATCTCCCACGCGCTGATCGACGCGCTGCTTGGCGGGGCCGGGCTCGGCGATATCGGCTCGCTGTTTCCGCCGGGCGAACCAGAGTGGGAGGGCGCCTCGTCGCTCGACTTGCTGCGGCGCGCCGCAGCTCAGGTGCGCGAGGCCGGCTGGGAGCTCGTCAACGCCGACTGCGTCCTGATCGGCGAGGAGCCGCGGATCGCGCCGTTGCGTGAGGAGATGCGCGAGCGGCTCGCCGAGGCGCTCGGCGTTGTCGCCGAGCGAGTCAATGTACGCGCGACGACGACCGACAAACTCGGCTTCACCGGTCGCGGCGAGGGCCTGGCCGCGCAAGCGGTCGCACTCCTCGAGCGTGACAGCGTGTCCGGCGGCTCGATCTCCTAGGCCGGCAAGCTGGCGAGGCCGGCGGTGATCCTGATCAAGCCGTCGCGTTCCAATGCGGCCACTGCTTCCGCATCGAGCTCCGCGACTTGCCTCGCGGAGGCGGCGATCAGACGTAGCGTTGCTGCCCGGCGCTGCCGGAACGATCCTTCGAAGCGGCTCTGCCTCCGTCGCGGCTCGAAACGGCGACCGCGCGACGGGCAGCTCGCCGCGAGCGGGCACGAGCCGCAGCGCGGCACACGGGCGAGGCAAACCCTCGCGCCGAGGTCCATCAGGGCCTGCGCGCAAGCGGCGTCGAACCCTTCGCCGGTTCGCTCGCGCACTCGTGAGACGTTCGTGTCAACGGGAAGCACGTCACTCCCGAATGCGAAACACGCGACTGCGTCAGCCGTGTAACGGCCGACCCCTGGCAGCTCGGTGAGATCGTCGGGCCATCCGCTCGCGGCGATCTGGCGGGCGGCTCGGTGCAAGCTGACCGCACGCCGGTTGTAGCCAAGCCCCTGCCACTCGCGGATCACCTCGGCGGCCGGCGCCCCAGCCAGGGCTTGGACGGTTGGCCAGCGCTCGAGCCAGGCGAGATACCTCGGGATCACGCGTTCGACCTGGGTCTGCTGGAGCATCACCTCGGAGACGAGAATCGCGTAGGGGTCGCGCGTCCTGCGCCACGGCAAGTCCCGGCCGTGCGCCTCGAACCAGGCGAGCAACGACTCACGCATCGCCGGGACAGTAACTTTCGGCTCGGAATGAAAAGAGTCCGCTTTGCCCCCAGCCCGACCGGCACGCTGCACGTGGGCAACGCCTTGAGCGCGGTCGCCAATCGCGACTTCGGCGAGTGGATGCTGCTCCGGATCGACGACACCGACCAGGCGCGCAACGTTCCCGGCGGCGAGGCGGCGATCCTCGACGACCTCTCCTGGCTCGGGATCGCCTGGGACGAGGGGCCGATCCGGCAGAGCGAACGTGCCCAGCGCTACGCGGAGGCGGGGAGCCAGCTCGGCGAGCGTTTCGACGGGATCACCCTCCTGCGCGAGGACGGCTCCGCGACCTACCACCTCGCCAGCGTCGTCGACGACATCGATTTCGGGATCACGCATGTCATCCGCGGCAACGATCACCGGCCGAACGAGCAGCTCCACCGTCGGCTTGCGGAAGCGCTCGGCGCGACGCCTCCGGAGTACATCCACCACGGGCTGATCCTCGGGGAGGACGGCCGCAAGCTTTCGAAGCGGGCTCCGGGCGCGACGGTTGCCGCCCTGCGCGAGGAAGGGATTCCGGCAACCGCGGTACGGCGCTACCTGGAGGAGCTCGGGTTGCCGAAGCACGACGTTCACTACGATCTTCCGCGGATCAGGCGGCTCGCGATCGAGGCGATCGCCGCGCTGCCGGACGACGAGCTTGCGGCGGCTGTCGGTGCGCCGGTCGAGGTTGTCCCCGTCCTCCGCGGCGCCCGCGACTTCGTGGAGGCGCGTGAGCTGGCGCGCCAGGTGCTCGAGCCCGAGTCGGTTCGGCTACCCGAAGGGGCGGGCCCGACGCTGGAGCGCTTCAAGGAGCTCCGGGAACGTGCGAGCAACGGCCTCGACCATGAAGCCGCGCGCGAGCTGATCCGCGAGTTGAAGGCGGTCGGCGGCGACCTCAAAACGTTGCGGTTGGCGCTGACGGGGCGCGACCGCGGCCCCGAGCTCGCCGCCCTGCTCGAGGCGCTGCCGAAAGAGGAGACGTTGCGGAGGGTCGATGCGGCTCTTTGACACCTACACCCGAGGTCTGTTCGAGCTGCCGCCCCCTCCGGGCCCGATTCGGATGTATGTCTGCGGACCGACGGTCTACCAGCGAATCCACATCGGCAATGCGCGGCCCTTCGTGCTCTCGCTGTGGCTGAAGCGCTGGCTCGAGCAGGTGCAGTACGACGTCCGGCTGGCCCAGAACATCACCGACATCAACGACAAGATCTACAACGCGGCGCCAGGACACAGCGCCGAGCTCGCCGCGGAAGCTTCGCAGTGGTACGTCGAAGACACC
>JALYLK010000256.1 GCA_030774275.1 Actinomycetota bacterium | reverse complement strand
CGCGGCTCGTCGACGTCGCCCCAGGTAAGCCCCTCGAGCTCGCCGATCCGCATTCCGCTCGCGTCCAACACGAGCAGGGGCAGGCGGTAGCGAGCGGGGAGGAGGTGGACGACGGCCTCGACGTGCTCGGCGGTCGGCGGCCGCAGTTCGCGGCGCTCCTCGCGGGGCATCTTCACGGTCAGTTTGTCTCGCGCCGGGTTCGGCTGGATCGCGGCGTGGTCGAGCACCATCGCGAGTACGCTGACCGTCTTTCGGATCGTCTGCTTCCTCAGTCCGGCGGCGTGAAGTTCGGCGACGAGGTCCGCGACCGTCTGCGCGTCGATCCTGTCAGCAGGCTTGTCGCCGAGACGCGGCAACAGGCGGCCGAGCGCGACCGAGTAGGTCTGCAGCGTGCCGGCGCTGACGTCGACGCGCGATGCCTGCCAACGCTTCGCCAACTGCCGGATCGTGACGACGACGCCGTCGGATCGCCGAAGGTCGGGAACGCGCATCGCGGCGAGTTCGCCCGCGACCCATTGCTTCCGAGCGACCGCCTCTCTCTTCGTTGCGAAGGAGCCCGCGTACTTCGTCCCCGCCTCACGGCCGCCGCAGCGGAATTCGACGCGATAGCGCTTGGCGCCGTTGCCGGTGGTGCGAGTCGTGAGCCAGACACTAGCCATTGGCTTGCTCGCTTTCCTCGTCGACGAGGCCGGTGACGAAGTCCTGCACGCGCGAGGCGTAGTTGCCGGTCTCGGCGATCAGTCGCCATTCCGAAAGGGGCTGCGAGTCGAGCAGATAGAAACGCTGCCCGCGCCGTGCTTCTTCGTCATCCCGGTAGTCGCCGGGGTTGAGGATCGGCCGCACGCCTCGAATCCATTGACGTACCTCGCTCGGCCAGCGAGCGATCTTGCCGCCGAGCGCAACCAAGAGCGCGTTCTCCTCGTCGTCGAAGGGGTCGAGTGGGGTGAGTACGTAGAGCGGCGAGACGTCAAACGCGAGCGCGAGCTCGAAGACGTCATCGACGAGAACGCGCGCCAGCTTCCCGGCCTCGAGCTTGTGGATTTTCGTCTGGTTCCAGCCTGTCCGCTCGATTCCGAGCTCGTGTAGCCGGTCGACCACCTTTTGCTGTGACCAGCCCTTTTGCTCCCGCAGCTTCCGCACCTGGAAGCCGACGTAGCTGCTGGGAGTGAACGCTCGCGGTGGCACGACTCTTCATGCGACGTCGCCGGCGCCACCGTGAACATGGCCTCCTTCTTCCGCTCGCTGATCGGCGACCGGGGAGTCAAGCAGGCTTTCTACGATCCGCTCGGCTCGATCTTCGGCGGCGTCCTCAACAGTTACCGCGAGGGCGGGCACTCAGACCACGTCCACGTTGCGACCTACGACCGAGGCGGCTGGCTCAAACCGGGATTGACCTTGGCGGCTAACTGGACTGGACGGGCCGAGCGTGTCGGCGGCCACGGCGGCAATACCTACAACACCTATCTGAGCTTCCCGGGCTACGTCGGTGATGAGAGTGTCGTCGCAGCTGTCGTTAGAGATGCGATGGAGTCTTTCCAGAACCGCAACGGCCGACCAGCCTTCGGGAGCGGGTTCTAGACTGGTGAGGGTGGCCGACCCTTCGACGCGGGCTCTCGGGATGTTGCAGATGCTCGCTGCGGCTTATGCGGACGGTGATACCCCGTGGGGGCCAGAGCGCGAGATCATTACTCGGGAGACAGCGGCAGATGCCGTGGTGGATGTCTTCGCGACGCTCGATGCGCTCCTGAACGGCGTAGAGGTGCCGCCCGAACGACTACTCGAGACCTTGACCGCCCTAATGGTGATCCGCGAATACATCGTTCCGCTTCCGAGCCCCGAAGGCGATGAGGAGTTGCTACAGAGCGATCTTCATGGCTACCAGCACAACCTTCGGAACGCTCGCGACGACTTCGACCTGCCATGAAGGCTTGGGAGCCTGTGTACCCGGGTACATTTTGGGATACCGCCGCTGGAAGCTCGAAGCCAAGAGCCGTAAGGCGGCGGCGTGATGGCCCCTTGAACTTGCCTCGCCGCCTGCCAACAATGATCTAAAGCCGGGGCTGCGGTCATCCCTCTCCCCACCGCTGGGCGCTTGGCCAGCCGCAAGGGCTAAACGTCCGTGCCCCGGCTTCAACGAATCATCGTGAACGCTGAGTTCAACCGGCGCCCCCCGTAGGTCGGGTCTGCCCGAACGTTTGGGGGGGCGCGCCAGCGCGACCCCACTGCAAGCGAGGGGTTGAATCGTTGCAAGTGACAGGCGTATCTTGTTTCCAGAGCCGAGGGACTTCACACCTGACGGCAGGCGCATTAACGCCGTGGGAGAGGGGCGTTGCGTTCTTGGGGTCACTCGGCTCGTTTCGGCCTGCGCGTTCGGTAGCCGCCCGGCCCTCATACCTCCCCGATGTTTCGGCGCTGACCAACCGGAAAGGCCGTGCTCTCGTAGGAGGAAGCCGTCAACGGAGGAGGGGTCAAATGAAGGTCGCACTTGCACTTCGTCGGATCGGGCTGAACAGCTCGCTGATGCACAGTCTTGGTCTCGGTTCAATAGTGGCAGCGCTCTCGCTTTGGGCTCGTTCCGCGGCAGTCTCGGACAAGGAACGCAAGGCGCGTGCCGAGCGACTTGCCATCTTCGTAGGGCTTTGGCCACCGACGTTCGTCCTGCTGGGAAAGGTCTTACAGGACATCGAGGTAACGCCCGAGGAGCAGGTGGCGCGCGCGCGGGAGCCCGAGAAGGAGGCCGTGAACACGTAAAAAGGATCGGCGGAGGGTCGGGGGGCTGGTTTAACTGCGCGTGCCCTGGAAAACTCCGCCTCCGCCAACCGACGAGCGAGGAGGGGGTTTGTATGGCAGCAAGAGAGATGAGCGAAGGTAGGCGTTCCGAGCCTGAGGGGTATCGCGCCGAAGAGCTCGGGGAGCGTGTGACCGGCTTGCACGATGAGACCAAATGGTCGGTGCTGACGACGGAGTTCTGGGCGATGGCGCTGGTGATCGTGGCGATCCTGATCGCCTCGGCGGTGTCCGATACATTCGGCGACCGGCGGGCATGGCTCTACGTAGCGATCGTCGCGACTGGCTACATCGTTAGCCGGGGTCTGGCCAAGGCAGGTGTTGGTCATCTTCCGGTTGGCGCGCTGCGGCGCCGCAAGTAGCTGCGGGGCAACTGTGAAGGTCGGAAGCTAGCCGGCGGATAGCCGGCAACCTGGGGCGACCGACGCACGCCTCGGGGGGAGGGGAGTCACATAGGAGCGCCGGTTAGAAGGCAGCTTTTCGGCCGGCGCTCCTCTCCTCCTACACTAAGAACGAGGTGGACGCTTACGCCGGCCGCCTCGTGGCAAGACGTACCACGCCAGGAGGGCGACGACGATAACCGCCGCCGCGACGGCGACGACGGCGACGGTGGAGGCGGCGAGGAACAACGCGGTTCCTTTCCTTCCCCGACCTGCTCGCTGAAAACCTAGTCCCATCCGGCCATCCGGGCGAGCGACCCTCTTAGGCCTAACCTCGAGGGCGGGCCGGGAATCGCGGAAGCGCTCGGCGTTCGGTAGCCGCCCGGCCCCGCAGCTGAGGTAGGCACCCAGGTAGGCACCGCACGTGCATTCCCGGCATCCCTGGCACGTCTGACCCGCACGGTTAAGCCAAATCGACCTAGCCGTGCGACCTTGAGAGGCGCATACGGGATTCGAACCCGTGCCGCCGCCGTGAGAGGGC
>JALYLK010000255.1 GCA_030774275.1 Actinomycetota bacterium | reverse complement strand
AAGGACGTGGCCTTTGCGCCAGTTCGGCGGGTCAGACCCGAACGAAGCGGCGAAACGCTTAGAGCAGCGAGGAGAGGTCGCAGCCGCGCTTGGAGAGCGCGGGCTCCGCCTTCAGCAAGACGTCATGAGCAAAGTTGGCCAGGCCGTACGTCTGGTAGATCTGATTGCCCGCGTCTCGGTGTTTCGCCTCTTGTTCCATCGCTTTCCGGTACTCGGTGAACATCGCGACGAGCAGCTTTCGCGTCTGCGAGAGCGACGGATCGGTCGGAGCCGTCGCGGCGACGATCTTCGCCGCACGATCCGACTCGGCGGCAACGTCTCCGGGCCCAGTGTCGCCGGCAAGGTACTCCTGGCCCCAGAGATCGATCGCAGCCATGTTCGTCTTGGCCGTTTCGAGAAACGCGCGGTCGGTGACCGAGCAGGTATGCCGAATCCGGCCCCCCGTCTTTGCAGGGCTCGTCGTCGCATACGTCAACGCGAGCATGGACGCCAGAAGTAAGCCCAGCCCGTAGAGGCCGATTCGCCGCATCGCCCCGATCATCGGGAGCCGGCGATGTTTGCGCGTCCCTCGTTCGGTGGTTCACCGCGAGTCAATCAGAGCGGCGAAGCGGCATCAGGCCGGGACGCCGCGGCGAATTCTTCGGCGGAGGCCCCGGCGGCAGCAGCCGGCGCCCGGCGTACGAAGCGAGCTCCATCGCCGCCCAGCGGACAAGCCAGAACCCGAACGCAACGTAAACAAGCCGCCTTGCCCGCATCAAAAGATCAGGCTCCGGTAGGAGATCGTGTGCCGCATCCCGATTGCCTCGTATACGCGAATCGCGGGCGCGTTGTCGCGGCGGACGAAGAGGCAAACGGTCGGCACGCGCTCGAGGAGCAGGCGGCAGAGGTCACGCAAGCCGCGCTGGGCGTATCCGTTCCCCCGGGCGGCCGGGTCGACCCAGACCTGCTGCAACTGGACTGCCGAGGGCGTCCAGGCGGACGCTTCCGCCTTGAACAGGATCGTGCCGCTGTCGGTCCACAGCCACGAGCGGCCCTCGTCGATCTGGGCGCGGGTCCGCCAGCGGAAACCTTCCGGATCGCGCTCGAGAGGGTCGATCCCGATTTCCTCGCGGTGCGCCGCCGCGCAGGCCGGTAACAGCAACTCGAAATCGGCCGGAACCGCGGCGCGCAACCCGGTCTCGCCGGATTCGGGAGCCTCATCGAGGACGTAGACGGGCTGGCCGGGCCGGTCCTCTCGCGGGGACGGCAGCTCTCTCGACGCGGCAGTCCACAGCTCCGAAACCGCGTTCTGCTCGCCGATGATCATCCGCGCCCGCGAGCCGGCCACCACCGCGGCGAAGACTCCGCAGCCCCTACCCGAGGGGACGAGGTTCGCGCCCGAGTGGCAAAGGGCTTCGACCCGCCCGTTCTCCGCCAGGGCCGTGAAGCGGCCCAGCCCCCGCCGGGCGATGTCCTCGAGGAAGACACGCTCGACCGGATCCTCGGCGCAGAACGCCAGGATCTCGTCGAACCCGGGCTCTCTCAACGTCGTCACGGCGCAATCGTGGCACGAGAAGGCGGCAAAGCACTAGGGTGCGGCGCGTGCCGATCCACGTCCGCGCCGAGCCCGGCGACTACGCCGAGGCGTGCCTCCTCCCGGGCGATCCGCTCCGTGCGCAATACATCGCGGAAACCTACTTCGACAAGCCCGTGCAGCGAAACAGCGAGCGCGGGATGCTCGGGTACACCGGCGAGTACGAGGGGCGCCCGGTTTCCGTGCAGGCGACGGGGATGGGATGCCCTTCTGCGGCGATCGTGGTCGAGGAGCTGGTGCAGCTCGGGGTCAAACGGCTCCTGAGGGTCGGTACCTGCGGCGGCCTCCAGCAGGACCTGCGGCTGGGCGACCTGATCGTCGCGATTTCAGCCGTTGCTGCAGACTCCACGGCCCAGCATCTGGTCGGCGGCGAGCCGCACGTGCCTACTTCCGACTGGGAGCTCGTTCACGGGGCCGTCCACTACGCGAAGGAGCTCGGCCAGCCCTTGCGGGTCGGCCCGATCGTGTCGAGCGACCTCTTCTACAACCCCGACGGCGAGCAGTACGCCCGCTGGTCGGCTCGCGGCGTGCTCGCCGTCGAGATGGAGGCGGCGGTGCTGTTCACGCTCGGAGCGCTCCGCGGAGTCCAGGCCGGCTGCTTGCTGACGGTCAGCGACGTCGTCGTCGAG
>JALYLK010000254.1 GCA_030774275.1 Actinomycetota bacterium | reverse complement strand
TTGAAATCCTCGACCTTCGACGTTGCTAGAAACAACTCTCTCCTCCTCCTGGTTCTCGGCGGCGCCGCTCGACGCCGATGGTGCGGCGAGTCTAAGCTCCGGACGCCCGGCCCGTATCGGGCGATTGCACCAAGACGGAGGGAAGCGTCCGGGCCGTCTCGCTGCAACTGATCGGGCTTGACGCCCTCTCGCAGCTTCCGCCAGGCGCAGAAACGGATCTTGTGTTCCCGGCGATGCGGGGGCTACTTCGATCTGCATGACTTCCGCCGACGCGCCTGGATGCCGGCGCAACGCACCGCAGGAATCACGCCGCTGCGTAGGTCTACGATCCTCGCCACACCTTCGCCACCTTCGCGCTCCGTGCCGGCGTCTCGACCTTCGATCTCTCCCGCTACTTGGGCGCCAGCCTGACCATGATCGACCGCCACTACGGCCACCTCGCACGCGACGGACGCGAGCACGCGATCAAGCTGCTCGACACCTCCGCAGGCGCCGACAGCACGAGTGTCCACCCGGTGGACGCCGCGTGGACACCGCAGCGGCCGCACGTCGCCCACCACGAAAACGGAAGCCCCCCGTAAGCAGGAGGAAACCGAAAGCCCTCTGACGGACTCGAACCGTCGACCCCTCCTTACCATCAACCGATGGCATCTGGTTGCAACGGATTTGGCTTGTTTTCGCGGTTTCGGGGCCTGTTCGATTTGCCGCTGATTGCCACCGGTTGCAACCCCGGGGCTCCACAAGGGCTCCATCCGCGGCTCTGACGTGGGCGTCGGCAGCTCGCGGTCTTGCTATGTCCCAGGCTGCATCGCACATCGTCTCGTCGGCGTAGACTTTGGCTGTGCCTGGTTGACGGTAGAGCACGTTCGAGTCCGTGCCCCTCGCGCCGGCGGCGATGTTGCCGTCGCGCGAAGCACTTGCACCGGAGCGCCTCGGCGGCGGCGCTCGCGCGCCTCCTTGCGCGTCCTTTAATCGGCAGTGACGATGTCTGGACGTAAGGACGAGCTATGCCAAGCGTCGGCCAAGAGACCCTCGAGACGGTGATGATCGACTTCTTCGGCGCCCTTCGCGGTGGCGACTTCGACGCGGCGTGTGGGTGCCACAATTAGCGTCCTGCCTGTAAATCGGTGATTTCTCGGTGCGCGCACCGAGTTTTTGCACCCCACAGGCCCTGATCACCGCGAGACGAGAGGAATCACTATGGCTGGTCTGAACATCGACATCTTCAACACCGGATACCGACCCGTTCCGAGCGCGATCCCCGTCTGGCCCGACGGCCAGCAAGCCACCTGGCCGGCCACGACTTCGACGCTTATCTCCGGCGAAGGTGAGGGAGTGCTCGTCGACGCGCTCGTGACGAAGGGCGAGTCGCAGGAGCTGGCGGACTGGTTGGCGACGACCGGAAAGAACCTGACCGAGGTCTACATCACACACGCCCACGGCGATCACTTCTTCGGACTCAACACCGTCCTCGACAAGTTCCCAAAGGCGCGCGCCGTTGCGCTGCCGGAGCTCGTGCCGTTGCTTGCCGAGCAGGCGACGCCCGAATGGATGCAGATCTGGAACAGCTTCTTCCCTGACCAGCTGTTCGAGAAGCCGACGGTGCCGGTCGCGCTCGACAAGCGGGAGCTCAAAGTTGAAGGCCATACGCTCCACGTCCTCAAGCTCGGCCAGAGCGATGTGGCCGATTCCACCGCCGTCCACGTCCCCGACCTCGACACACTTCTCCCCGGAGACGCCATCTACAACGGCATCCACTGCTGGATGTACCAGTCCGATCACGCGCAGCGGATGGCCTGGATCGAGACGGTGAACGAGATCGAGAAGCTCGGCGTGAAGACGATCATCGCCGGGCACACCGACCCCGCGGCCCCGGACAATGACGCCGCACGACTGATCGAGGCCACCCGCCAATACATCCACGACTTCGACGAGGCGGTCGCGTCGAGTAGCGGCGGTGAGGAGGTCGTCTCGAAGATGACGGCCAAGTATCCAGATCTCGGCAATCCCTACACCTTGTGGCTGGCCGCCTATACGCAGCCGTACGGGGACTAAGTGGAGAAGACGACCGGCACGGCGCCGACAAGTTTCGCCGACTTCGCGCGGCGCACGGCCGCAGCCTGGGCCGTGGACGAGGGCCGATGATGGCGGTCAGCAACCTCGACGACTTTCAGGCCCTGGACCCGTTCTTTCGGATCATCGAGGAGGGCGTGGCCGGGCTGGTGGACGGTGAGCACTTCTACGACCTGTTGGCCGAGGACGTCGTCTTCGAGTACGTCATCACCGTCCCGGGCTACCCGCGCCGTGTCGCAGGGCGCCAAACGGTGGCCGAGCTGTATCGCCCCTACGGCGCCACGATCGTTCTCGATCACTGCTACGACCTGGCCGTTCATCACGACCAGGTCACCGGAGTTGTCGTTCTCGAGTACGCCTCGCAAGGCCGGGTCGTCGCGACCGGGGCTGCCTACAGCAACCGCTACATCTCGGTGCTATCGATCGTCGACCGCAAGCTCGCTCACTGGCGCGATTACCTCGATCCGCTCGCGGTCTTTGACGCGGTCGGCTGGCCCGCCGCGGCCGCAGACAGCGACTGACCTAATCGGGCTGACCGAAGGCCTGCAGGACTCGTACCGGAGACTATTCCGACTCGGCGTCAGCTTCAGTCGGTCGCGCGCGCCGATTCAGCGGGGTCGGGGGTGGCCGCCCAGCTGCCGAGGAGCTTGAGCGCCTCTTCGGAGCGCGAACCGGGTTCGGCGGCGTACGTGAAGATCGTTAGCCCGTGGTCGACGGGAAGATCAAGCCGGGTGAGACTCAGGCTGAGTTCGCCGACCGCGGGATGGTGGAAGTGCTTGACGCCGGTGTTGTGGAAGCGCACGTCGTGCGCGGCCCAGCGGGTGCGGAACGCTTCGCTGTGTGTCGCGAGCTCGCCGACGAGATCTGAGAGGTCGCGGTCGTCCGGGTCACGGCCCGCGGCCCAGCGCAGGGCCGCGACGCACCAATCGGCGACGCGCTCCCAGTCGTCGTAGAACGTCTCGGCTCGCGGGTCGAGGAACACGAACCGAGCGCTGTTGACCGGCCGCGCGGGTGCCGCGTACAGCTCGGAGAACAGCGCACGACCGAGCTGGTTGGCGGCCAGGAGGTCGAGACGGTCGTTGCCCACAAACGCGGCGGCGCCAGTGATCGCATCGAGCGTCCACTGCACCTCGGGCCGGACACGCTGCCTGGCCCGGCGGCGACGAGGCCGCGCTCCCGTCGGCTGCGCGGTACGGGCGAGGTCGAAGAGGTGAGCGCGCTCGGCGTCGTCGAGCTCGAGCGCGCGGGCCAGTGCCTCCAGCACGCTCTGCGAGACCCCGTGCATGTCTCCGCGCTCCAGGCGGGTGTAGTACGGCCCGCTCAC
>JALYLK010000253.1 GCA_030774275.1 Actinomycetota bacterium | reverse complement strand
CGTCTACACGATGACGCGCGCAACGACCGACGGCTGGGGCGCTCCTTCGACGCTTGCACTGCTCGGCGGCGCTGTGGCCCTCGTGCTCACGTTCATCGCGATCGAGCTGCGCTCGCCCTCACCGCTCCTGCCTCTGCGGATCTTCCGTTCGCGCACCCTTTCGGCTGCGAACGCCGCGATGGCGATCGTCGGGGCGGTCGCATTCTCCGAGTTCTTCGTGCTGACGCTGTACCTGCAGGACGTTCTGCACTACTCGGCCGTGAAAAGCGGCGCTGCTTTCGCCGGCTTCGCGCTGGCAGTCGTCGTGGCCTCGAACGTCGCACAGGTAATCGTCGGGCGCTTGGGCGTCCGGCCGACCCTCACGGCCGGTCTGCTCCTCTCCGCGCTCTCGGTCGCGCTGCTCACGCGGCTGCCGGTCGACGGACACTACTTCTGGGATCTCTTCCCGGCGTTTGTCCTCGGCGGCATCGGCATGGGGCTCTCGTTCGTACCGGTGACGATTGCGAGTCTCACCGGGGTCGAACGCTCCGACGCCGGCGTCGCGTCTGGCCTGATCAACACGAGCCGGCAAATCGGAGGCGCGATCGGCATTGCCGCCGTGAGCGCGGTGGCCGCTACCTCGACGAGCCACTACGTGCAGGCTCATTCAGCCCTCACCGCATCGAGCGGGATCGCGCTCGACCATGGCTTCCGGACTGCGCTCTACGTCCTCACAGGCCTCCTGCTTCTCGGCGCGCTGATCGCACTCACACTCGTCAGGTCGGCACCGATTCGGAGGGCGAACGCCGAACGCGCCGACGGCGAGGTAGTCGTGCTGGACGAGGCGGCCTAGGTCCCAAGGTGGGCCTCGACTCAGCGGTAGGCGTGGCCGGAGGCCAGAAGCGGCTCGTACTCGGGGTGGCGCTTGATGTAGTGCGCGATGAAGGGGCAGAGCGGAGCGACCTCGAGCCCTTCCCGCTCAGCGTTCTCGAGGGCGGCCTCGGCAAGCAGGCTGCCGAACCCGCGGCCCTCGCACGACTCGTCGACCTCGGTGTGCGTAAAGGCGATGCGTCCCTTGCGACGCCGGTAGGCGGCGAGCCCGATCAGGCGCCCTCCGAGCCGCAGCTCGTAGCGGCTCTTTTCCGGCACGTCGACCACCTCGGCCTCCGCGACCGATCCGGCCCCAGCCTCGAGCTCATCGGTCCCCCGGAAGTACTCCACCAACTGCCCTGAGGCGTCCGATTCGCGTGCGTCGCGGTGATCGGCGAAGCGGCGACGGTGCGACGCCGCGAACTGCCACGGGTCGCGCTCGCGAAGGTGCGCGAAGATCTCCCGCGTGCCGCGATAGAAATGGCCGTCCTCCGTCTGCAAGACCGGGGTTTGATCAGTGCGGGCGACGGCCCGCAGCTCGTCTCGCTCCTCCGGCCACGGCTCGACCTGTCGCGCGACGAAGTCAGCTCCGAGCTCCGTCAGGACCTCGCGCACCGCGGAGGAGAATGGACACCATTCCGTTTGGTACAGCGTCAGCATCGCGTCAGCCACTGAAGCCGTTCTTCTTGTGGGTGCCGTCGCAGAACGGTTTGTTGCCCGACCCCCCGCAGCGGCAGAGCGCCGCCTTTTCGCCCTCGTAGAGCACGACGCCCTCGGCGTCGAGGATTCGCACGCCCCCGGAGACGAGGAGTGGCCCGTTCTCGGACGCACGGAGCTCGAGCGGCTTCTGCGGCGGCCCTTCCGACAGGCCGACGCGGCGTGTTCGCAGGGCGCCGGACGGACAGCGGGCAACTGCAGCCTCGACCTGGTCGGCGGTCGCCGCGTCGACCTTGACCCATGGCCGTCGGCTGTCGTCGAACACCTGCGGCAGGGAACGCACGCAGTTTTGCGAGTGGTAGCAGAGGCGCGGCTGCCACTCGACCACGATCTCGTCGGAGGCGTACTCCTTCGTCAGGTTGTCCCGCTGGGAGTCCGTAGGTGCCTCGCTCACGTCTTCACCTCAATTCAACGGTTGGCTCCGGTGAAGTTAGCGGCGCGGGTCGAGGCTGGAGCGGGAGGCAACCTAGTCCGGCTGTTGCGCTACGGCGTCGAAGCGATCCCCCGCGAGCGCGTCAGGTCGCGCTCGTTCGACGAAGAACGCGAGCCAGATCGAGCCTTCGAAGAGGGCCCACATCGGCAGAAGCTCGAGTCCCGTGGTCACTGGATCAGGACCGGGCAGCCCGAGCGCGATCACAGCGACGATGAAGTAACCGAGCCGACGGTTCTTGCGCAGCTGCGCTGATGAGAGCACACCGAGGCTCACCAGGCCGAGCACGACGATCGGTAACTCGAACACCATCACGATCCCGAGCAGGACAGTGGAGGTGAACGAGTAGTACGGCTTGGCCTGGATCAGGTTCGTGAAATGCGTGTCGTCGTAGTGGGTCAGCCATTGCAAGGCCCGCGGGAGGACGATCCAGTACCCGAACGCGAGCCCCGCGGTGCCGAGAGCAGTGGCGAACGAGACGAGGCCGAGCACGTTCCGCTCGATCGACGGGTCGAACGCAGGCGCGAGGAACGACCAGAGCTGCCACAGGATCACCGGCAGCGCGAGCAGGAATCCCGCGTAGATGCTCACCGTCACCGAGACCGTGAACGGCTCGGCCACCCCCAGCGTCACCACCCGCCGCCGGTCAGCCGGCAGCGGGTGGTTCAGCCAGTCGAGGATGTGGCCGTGGAACGCGAACGCGACGATCGTCGTGAGCGCGACCGCACAGAGCACGACGGTGAGCCGTGAGCGCAGCTCTTCAAGGTGATCGACGACCGTCGCGCCTTCGCCGTGCGGGAGACGCTTCGGCAGCCGACCCATCGGAGGCTAGACAGTGGTCTCGTGCTTGTCGGGCACTGAAGAACTCGTCTCGACGGGCGCCGGCAACTGAGCCGGCTTGTCCGAGTCGGTCACCGAGTCCTTGAACTCGCGCATCCCCGAGCCGAGCGATCGCCCGATCTCGGGTAGCCGCCTTGCACCGAAGAGCAGCAGCGCAATGAGCAGTAGAGCAATGAGGTGGGTAGGGCTGGTCCAACCGGTCATGTGTCCTCCTGTTCTGGGATCCCACCGGCCACAGCGCGTCCCCGCGAGGGGCAGCGCAGAGACGCACTGTTTCGGCCGGAACGACGTGTCCGTTCACGACCCGTGTCGGGCCGCGTCAGCAGCCTTCGCCAGCCCCGTCAGGAGAGCGAAGAACTCTGGTGATTGTCCGATGAAGAGGCCGTCGGCGGTCAGGGCGTTGAGCGCGCCGGTGGCGGCGCCGTCGGTCTCGGTCGGGCGGATGATCGAGACGATCGGGAACTTGCGATCGAGGAAGGGTGTCGGCTCGGGCATGATCAGGTTGGTCTGCGTCGCCTCACCGTCGGCGTTCAAGTCGGGGAAGACCAGCCCGTTCGTAGGATCGGTGAGCGGAGGCGCGTTTCCGGCTTTGTCGTGCCAGGTCTGGAAGTGCATGATCTCCGAGCCGCCGATGCTGAGCAGGATCCGCAGCGCCTCGGAATGGGTGACCCGCTGGGCGAGCGAGGCGTAGAGGCTCGTACCGCCCTGCTCGATGAAGGCGAAGTGGAAGCCGGCCGTGTTGGCGATCGCCTGGAGGTGGTCGGGCGGGCTGAGGTCGTCGTCGCTCCGTGGAATCGCCGGGAACTGCCCGGCGGCCAGCCCCGGAACGGCCTGCGGGAGCGTGTCGCCGAGGTCGGGGTTCTGCGAGTCGCTGCGGTAGCGGGTCCAGAAGCTTGTGTCGACCGTCAGTTGCGTGAGGTTGGTGAGACGGCCGATCTGCTGGGCGCCGGTCGCCTGGCTGCTCGGCAGGGTGCGGAACTTGTCCAGGTTGACCGTCTGTGCGCCGTGCGCCTTCAGGTAGGCGTTGATGAAGCTGACGTGGCTCATCTCGTCGTCGGTGTTGTCGTGGATGTACTGGTCCATGTCCCCGTCCAGCACCTTGACCGCGTCCGTGTAGTCCGGATTGCCGCTTCCGCCGGGAACTTCGCCGTCCTGGATACCGGCGAGCTCGTTGTACTGCTGCCAGAGATCGGTCTCGATGATCTCGGCCGCGGCGAGGAAGCGGAGAATCGCCGCGTCGCCGTGTGTCAGGCCACCGCTTGCGAGCGCTTCCGACGGCTCGAGTAGCAGGCCTCCCGCGCCGAAGCTGGCGGCTCCAACCGCGGCGCCCTTGAGCAGAAACGAACGACGGCTGGTCAGATCCCGCGACTGTTCGCTTGCTTCCATGAGCTTCTCCTCTCCGAATTTGGCTCCGTCTCAGGCGTGCCGCCCGGCGGGCTGGTGTTGCTCCACGATCGCGAAGGGCGCCCGGACTTTCATCCCCGAGAGCCCCTAACGTCGATGGCCGCTTTCGGGAAACTCGCGGTTCCGGGTAGCGGCTATTTCCAGCGCCGTCTGTGGTGTCGAGGCGCGGCAACAAGGAAGTGGCACGCGCTGAGGATGCGCCGGAGCCACTCACCGAGGTGCAAGTGCGGGAACTAGGAGCTCAGTGCGCCCGGCCTCACATGATCCAAACTGCGTCGTGGTGGAAGCAGAGCGTCTGTCGAACGCCCACAAACGCAATTTCCCGACCTGCCCGCAACCTGCCCGTAGGTTCGCGAGGTCGCATCGCTACCTGCTATGAGCCGTGCGGCACCCCCGCTAGAGCTCGATCGCCTTCGAAGTCACACCAGGGCCCGCCAACGGTGTCAACGTCCTCTCGAACACCGCTGAGCAACCCTTTGTCGCGATTGTCGAAATGGCACTGCATCGTCTTCGCGCCGGAGCCAGAGACCACCGCTGTGGGCGGCGGACATCTGACAGTCACGTCCTCGCTGTTGTGCAGGAAGGCGATCACGTGACTTGGGAATGGCAAGTCGACCTCGGACTGACACAACGTCTCGGGAAGGGATGAGCCCGAACGCTCCGAGACACACGTGCTGACGTTTCTCCGGTAGCGGCGGGTATCTCGGGCCTCATAAAGCCAGCTGCTGAAGCGCGGAGTAGCGAACCCGCCGCTACCAGTGGCGCGAGCGCTGCGGTACCGAAACTACTTTGGCAGTCGCGCCCAGACCACCCGCGCAAGCCTTTCGAGATGTCGCAAGATCCTCGCGTGGGTCATCATGCAGGGGCAGTTGCGGGTCAACCGGGGGCCGCTGATGCTGAACTGGGCGCATACACCACGACCCATGAAGGTAAAGAGGCCGTTTCCGCCGTTTTTCGCCGGACTGGTGGCGGACCACGCCGCGGTCGGAAAGTCTCGAACCCGCGTCTCGCCCCGAACATAGAACTGGCATGTCCGCGGAGCGACGAGCTGAAAGAAGAGGGTCTGCAGATAACGCTTGCCCCGGAAGGGAGCTTCACCGGAATACACGCAATAGCGCCCGTTCGCGGCAGACCTGTCGCCCTCATTCGAGAAGCGGAAGCCGAACTCGGCGTTCACATCCGCGTTGGGAAGCAACTCGCAAGGTTTGAGAACGCCCAAGGTCGCGGCTGACACGTTCGAAGAGCCTGAAACAGCGAAGGCCGCAGCGGCGACGATCGCCAGAAATGCCATTGGGTACCGGCCCGAGCGCCTCATCGGCCCTCCCGGACGTCACGGCCCTCGCTAGACGTTTTGGACGCACTCAAAACCAAGACCACTGCGATCAAGGCCAATAAAAGGCTCACTAGCGCTTGCGCCAAGCAACCACGATGCTCCACCTCGTTGCTAGCGGATTCGGCGGAAGGTCACTGTCTGGGTTTGTTTCTGCGTTCCGCCGACCGTGTAGTCCTTGGGCGGAATCTCCTTGCAGGTCAACGTCCGTCCTATCGCAGCTGCGAAGAAGCGGGCAGTGGAGGGACAGGCGAGACTCCCGGAGAGGTCGGTGACCATGAGCGGCGGGTCCTGCTTCACCGCGCCCTCCATGTCGGGAAACGCGCACGTACCTCGGTACGGGTCTCCAAAGCGCGTCAACGCCTGATACCCGATTCGGTGAGCGGCGATCTCCTGTGCGAGGGCGACGACGAACTGCGGGACGCTGCGCTTTCCGCAGCCGGCTTGCGAGACGGTGCTCCGGCTACCGCCGCAGAGCGCGTAGGTCCCCGAAACCGTACGAGTGACGACTGCGGGGACATCGATCTGGAACTTAATGTTGGAGCGGCGCGGGTCTGTCGAGGTCTTGAACCCGTGCCACCGATCCTCCAACACGAGCCAGGGATAGCGCTTCCCGTGGTACGTGAGCGTCTTCCAAAGCGTGTGGACGCGGACAGGCCGGGGCGTTCGGTACGTGATCGTCTGCGACGATCGGCCGTCGAGAAAGGCCGTCTCGGTGCCGATGCCGCAGTCGCCGGTCTGATTCATCGCCCACTGTAGGTTGTAGCTCCCGCGAACAGTGACTGCGAAATCCGCCACTGCGCCCGGTCCGGGGGTGCCGGCCGCCTGCGCCGCCGCGGCTGTGAGGCCGACCGCGGCGACCACGATCATCTTCGTCCACATCCAGCGCCTCGCTTGTCGAGGGACTCGATTATTCACCGCAGGCACTCACACTTCAACGGCACGGCGGGCGCACGAGGCTGCTCGAGCCGCTCGAGCTTTCTGTCCAGCCCGACTCGATCCCGTTCCGAAGACACAGCGACGGAACGGATCTACGCGATCAGCGAGCACCTGCACCGGACGGAGCAGCCAACGCCGACGATGCGGCGCGGCCTGGATCGTGACGACGAACGACGGCGCGGGTCAGTGCGCCCGGCAAGATTCGAACTTGCGACCTCTGCCTCCGCAGGGCAGCGCTCTATCCCCTGAGCTACGGGCGCGCGGGGGGCTAGTGTAGCCGGGCCGTTGCGCCGCGGACGCTCAGCTCGGCGTCGTCGGGGACCTCCTTGCGGATGTACGCGAGCGCGACTCCCGGTACCGCGCTCGTAACGCGGCCGACGGTTTTGCCCTCGTGCTCGATCTCGTCGCCCGGGCTCGCCGACTCGACCTCGAGTACGCGCAGCCGCCGGTTCACGTGCCCGCGGTAGTGGAGGCGCGCGATCGGCTCCTGACCGGGGTAGCAGCCCTTCGTGAAGCTGATGTGCGTCTTGTCCAGACCGGCCTCGGCGGGAAGCACTTTGTCGTCGAGCTCATGCCCGAAGCGCGGAGTCCCGGCCTCGATTCGCAGGCGCTCGAGCTCCGCCTCAGCGAGCGTGGGCTCGAGGCCGGCGTCCAGCACCTCTCGCGCGGGCTCGCCGTACTCGCCGGTCGGGATCCCCTCGCCGCCGCCGAAAACGATCTCGGCGGTGTGCTGCTCGGGCTCGACCTCGCACTTGGCGGCAAAGCGCATCTTTCGCAACTCGGCGAGAACCGCGTCGCCGAGCTCCGGCTCGGTGAGCAGCAGGAAGTCGTCCGCATCGCGCCGCCAGATCCGCAGCGTCGCGATCACCCGTGCCTTCGCTGTCAAGAGCAGCGCGTCGCAGACCTCGCCGATGCCGAGGGCCTCGACGTCGTTGGAGACCATGCGCTGCAGATAATCCTCGGCGTCGGGGCCGGCCACACGCACGAAGGCGCGCGGACGAAGGGCGACGTCCGGCTGGGAAGTCTGGGCAACCACCGCAGCCAGTGTAGGTACGGCGACAGGCCCCGTATGCTGATCGGCGACGAGCCGTGGTGACGATCGACGACGTCCGAGCGTTTGCGAGCACGCTTCCTCGCAGCACCGAGGCGCTCGTGCGTGGCCGCGTGAAGTTTCGAATCGGCCGAATCGTCTATCTGTCCTTCTCGCGCGATGGAGCGGTCATGGGCTTCGCGTTCCCGAAGGACTGGCGCGACGCGCTGGTCGAATCGGAGCCCGAGAAGTTCTCCCTGCCGGGACAGTCCGACCTTCGCTACCACTGGGTCCACGTCCGTCTCGCCGCCATCGACGCGGACGAGATGCGCGAGCTGGTCGAGGATGCCTGGGCTTTCACCGTGCCGAAGCGCGTAGCCGAGGAATACGCCGCGTCTGCCTACGCAGGCACCGGGTCCGGGGCCTCCCGCCGACGCACCTGACGCACCTCGCGCACGAACGCGAGCACGCACAAGTTCGGCACGGACATCAGCGCCGCGGCGAGGATGAGCGTTCCCCGCACGCCCAGCGGTCCGACGAGTGGCCCGGCCAGCGCCTGGCCTGCCGGCATCAGACAGAGCGAGAGGAGCCAGTCGATCGACCCAACCCGGGCGAGCCTGTCAGGGCGCACCTCCTGCTGCATGGCGGTCTCCCAAAGTGTGTTCCCGAAGACGATCGAGATGCCGAAGGCCGCGCTGGCCGCCACGATCGCGGCTAGAGGCAGGGGCGGTACGAGCGCGAGGACCGGGACTGCGCCGATCGACCAGATCGCGAAGGCTGAGGCGACAGGGTGTCGCGGGCGGAACCGGTAAACAAGGAAGCCGCCCAGCACTCCTCCGACGGCACTGCCGGCGAGGATCAGGCCCCAGGCCTGAGCGCCGCCGAGATCCTCCCGCGAGACAACCGGCCCGAGCACGAAGAACATGCCGATGCCGACGTTTCCGAGCGCGAAGCCGAGGAAGCCGGCAGTCAACCAGCGGTGACGGCGTGCCTCCCGCCAGCCCTCGGCTACATCTCGCCAGAAGCGCTGAACGGCAGGACGCACGTGCTCTTCGACCCGAAGGAGCGTGAGAAATCCCGCGCTCACGAGGAAGCTCACGCTGTCGATCGCGAACACGGTGCCCGGGCCGGCGGTCGCGACGATCGCACCCGAGAGGGCAGGCCCGAAGACGTTGGTCGCGCTCTGAGAGAGCGACAGGAGCGCATTTGCCTGCTGCAGACGCGGGGCGCTGACGGTCTGCGGGACGAGCGCCGTCGAGGCTGGTGCGAAGAAGCCGCCGGCGGCGCCTGCGATCGCCTGCAGGGCGGCGAGCTCCCAGACTTGGGCGGCGTGTCCAAGAAGAAGCGCCGCAGTCACGGCCTGGGTTGTGAACCGGACGAGGTCTGCCGTGATCATCACTGCGCGTCGGGGCAGCCGATCCGCCCAGACGCCGCCGACGACGACGAACGACGCCCGGCCGATCGTGAAGGCGGCCAGCACGATCCCGAGCCCGGTCGCCCCGCCGCCGATTCGGAGGACCGCGAACGCGAGCGCCACGGGGATCAGCGAGTCGCCGATCGAAGAGCCAGTCCGCCCAAGCCACAACAGCCGGAACGGCCGCTCGGTCAACGCCCCGAAACGTTCTCGGCCGAGCACGTTCGGAGCCTAGATCCTCGCGCCCTAGCGGGCGCTTGCGCGGGGGAAGCCCGGCTCCCCCCG